>CAYYBR010000025.1:0-24760 GCA_964470035.1 uncultured Saprospiraceae bacterium | reverse complement strand
ATAATCGATAAATTCTTCATCGTCGAAAGTTTTTAAAATTAGAAATTTAAGTTGACAACAAGAGTAAAAGATCTGGAAGAAAAATAATTATTACGTCTATCAATACCTGGAGAAAGGACATCTCCGCCTCCAAAAGAAACACCTCCATTATCTGTAGGTCCGGCATCTATTAGTGATGGCTCAGGATCTGTACCAGTATAACTGGTTATTGTGAATACGTTTCTGACATTGAAAGACAATCCTATAGAATTGATGCCTATACTACTAGGAAGATCAAAAGTCTTACCAATAGTCAGGTTGTCAAGTCTGAAGAAATCTGCATTCTCTACATATAAAGAGCTAAATCTCGCCTGAGTTAAGTTAGGCTCAGCCAAACTTGTATTCACAAAGTTGTATGAAGTTTGTGAAGAAATTATAGGCTCATAAAAAGCTCTAAAGGTATTAACTAGGCTATGACCAAATGCTCCTCTAAAAAATGCATTGACCGTCCATCCACTAATGTTTAGCTGGTTAGTCCACCCCAGCTCTAGATCCGGTATACCGTTACCTAGCTCCGTGAAGTCAGCATCTGCATCTAGTGCTTGTCCTTGTCCTGTATTTAATATACCGTCTCCATTGAGATCAGCAAGTTGTGCAGTTCCATCATCATTGACTCCTTCAAAAACAGGCCCCCATATAGTGCCTATCTCAGATCCAACCTGAACTCTGATAACATTTGTACCATTTTGTCCAGGCGCTCCTAAATTTGCTCTGACACCAGCGTCAATGACAAATTCATCAAGTGTCGTATTATATGATGATGCCACTATACCTGTATTCCAGGAGAAGTTCGCATCTTTAAATACATCATAATTCAATCCAAGCTCAATTCCATTTGTCGATATTTGACCTGCATTCTCTACTCTTCTATCTACACCGAATACAGCTACATCAACAGTTCTTTCTAAGATAAAGTCTTCAATTGTACGATTATATAGGTCAAGTGTCGCGGAGAACCTACCTGTGCCAAATTCTACCCCAATATTTGTTTCATTTTTCTCTTCCCATTGCAAATCTGGATTAGCAGCTCTTAAAAGCTGAGTTGTAACTGAACCATCAGCAGCATTGTTCACTTGTCTAATTTCTTGAGACAACCCTACCTGACCAGGTAATGCTCCTGTTACACCAAATCCTGCTCTCACTTTAAATAGATCGACTCCTGAGAGATCAAGGTATTTATTAAGATCTACTCCTACACCGAGCGCAGGGAAGATTCCTGTTCTATTATCAGCTCCTAACCTTGTTGCTCCTTCTCGTCGTAAGGATCCATTAACAAAAATGCCGTCATCTATTGTAAGATTGGCTCTTATAAACTGTGCGATAATTCTATCATCCTCTACGGCATTACTATTAGCACCTATAAAGCCTGCTGCGTTTAAATCTTGCGAAACTTCGATAGCATTGATAAAGTCCAAGTCGCTTGATGGAAAATCACCAATAGAAAGGAAATTATTAAAGGAGTTATTCTCTTGAAAAGAATATCCACCAGCTAGCGTAAGATTTACATTACCAAAAGATCCTGTGTATGTACCAAACACTTCAAATAAGTCAAACGAACTCTCATCACTAAACAAGTTAGCAAGACCGCTTCGAGTTGGAGAGGTTGCATTTCCCCTGAAAAGTGATGTTACTGGGTAAAACTCTCGATTATCATTACTTGTATTCTGACTTGCAACTCTTCCAGTTACAGAAAAGTTATCAGTAAAATTATAGTCAAACGTAGCACTATAATTGAATTCTCTTCTTTCACCGTTATTCGTATTCTGTTGGATAATTGACACTGGATTGAAGCTATCGAATAGTCCAAGTGTCTCGAAAAATCCTCCAAACTGCTCTGAATTAAATGGAAATGGCGCATCTTCTCCTAGGATTGGTGCTGTTGGATTATATATGATCGCATACCTAAAAGCTTCATTAAATCCTCTTCTAGAATCTCGCTCAGTGAATGAGGTAGTAAAACCTATTTTCAACTTATCATTGAGGGTTCTAGTATTGAGACTCAATCTCGTATTAAACTGATCAAAGCCAGTATTCCTAAGGATTCCTTCTACGTCTCTTACGTTAGCTGAAATACGATATGAGGTCGAACCCGATCCTCCAGCTACTGAAAAGTTGTGCAAATGACTGAAACCATTTTGCGTTATTTCATCCAGCCAGTCTGTCTGACTACCAAGATCTGTACCACCTGTTTGGATAAATTGCTCAGCGGATTGCACCTGTATGTTGTTTGCTCTAGTATCTGTAGAGATTTGACCATTATAAGATACTTGCACTTGGCCACTTTCTCCTTTTTTGGTAGTAACAATTATTACTCCCGAAGATCCACGAGATCCATAGATAGCTGCAGCAGATCCATCTTTAAGTACGTTAATCTCGGCAATATCATTAGGATCGACATTATCTAGAGATGCCCCTATGATACCATCGATTACCACTAACGGCTGAGTGTTTGCACCCACTGTGGATAATCCTCTAAGACGTATAGTACTTGCTTCATTCGGATTGCCCCCGCGATTATAGATCTGAAGGCCTGCCACCTTACCTTGCAGCAGTTGCGCAGGATCACTTATAGGGCCTTTGTTAAACTCTTCTTCCGTGATTCTTTCTACAGCAGATGTAATTTCTTTTGATCGTTGAGTTCCATACCCCGTAACGACTACCTCATCAAGTAGTGCTCCTGCAGCAAGAGCAATATTAATAGTTGATTGACTGCCCACAACTAACTCCTGCTCTGTGAATCCAGTGTAAGAAAAGATCAACACGGCTCCATCAGATACCGACAAAGAATAACTACCGTCAATGTCTGTGATAGTTCCATTACCAGTTCCCTTCTCAAGAATGTTAGCGCCAATTAAGGCTTCTCCGCTGTCATCAGTTACGATACCGGAGATTGTCTTTTGAGCCATAACCTGTGCTGACAATAGCATCAAAATAGTACACGCCATAGCAGCGCGAGATAAAAGTTTTTTCATACGACTTTTTTGCGTTGATAAAATAATGAGGTGAAAACAAATTCTTCTCCGTCGAAACAAACATATGTATTCTGGCCTTATTCCTTTGAAAATGCTACGACAGAAATAATAGAAATAAATGCACTTTATCGTTTGCGGAATCGTTAAAGTTAATAACTTTAATCAGATCATATCTTGCAATGCGTACTACTTTAAAACATATAGCTAAGTATCTTAATGTATCAGTAACGACTGTCTCAAGAGCATTAAATGACAAAGGAGATATCAGTCCAGTCATGAGACAAAAGGTATTGGAGGTGGCAAAACTTCTAGATTATAAGCCGAATTCTGTGGCAATCTCGCTCCGAAAAAAAACAGTAAGTAACCTTATCGGTGTGATCGTCCCAAATGTTGAACATTACTTTTATTCAACCATCTTAAGTGGCATAACCACATCTGAATATGCTGGTGATGACTTCATGGTCTTAACAGGACAATCCAAACATAATGTACATAGAGAAAAAGAGCTCATTAATAAATTTCAAGATCATTATGTAGCTGGTATCATATTAGTACCTACTAGGCTAGCAGCGTCAGAAGAGAATGTGAAAAACCTTCAAAATTTCCGCACTCCTTTTATTCTTATAGATCGAACTTTTGATTCATATGATGGGAGTTTTATCCAGTATGATGATTACCAAGGTGGATATCAGGCAGCTTCTCACTTGATAAAGAAAGGAAGGAAGAAGATAGCTCTCTTAAAGGGTAATAGCGACTGCTCTATTTCTTCTTTTAGAGAGAAAGGATTTAGGGACGCACTAAACGCGGCAAAAATTGAAATCCACGAGCACCTGATAGTTATCTGCCCAGAAGCCTCTAGTGTCGAGGGATACGAAGCAACAAGTAGATTACTTGCACATAGACATCCACCTGATGGAATCGTAACTATCACAGATCAACTCGCCGTGGGTGCCCTAAGGAGATCTAGAGACAATGGTCTACAAGTACCTAAGGATCTATCTATCATAGGATATAGTAATTCTGAGATCTCAAAAATGGTATCCCCGAAACTAACTACGATCAACCAAGATGGCTACGAGATGGGGAAACTTGCCAAGCAGTACTTGGTAGAAATGTGCCTACATAAAAACGTCGTATATCAGAAAGTCTTTCCCTCAGAACTTATCACCAGGCAGTCTACTTAGACCACATAGATGCATCCATGTCAGGAAGAATCTTGAGTGCATTCTTATAGTATAACTTTTCTAATACTTCATCTGTCAAGTCTAAACCATACATCCTCCAAAAGGCATGATATCTTTTATAATATGGGAAGTACTCGTCGTCACTTTCTAATACCCTGAAATAAGTAGGAAACTCTTCGGGTTTGTAGGAGTCTTTACCGAACAAGACCCTGTCCTGATATTTCTCAAAGAATTTTTTCGCCATACGAGGTTGTCGACCTAACTCAGCGATAACAGCTCCGATCTCTACATACATATTAGGCATCTCATCAAGCAGGGTTCCAAGATGGTTCAGATCATTAGGAAACCATCCCATATGTGCATTTATAAAAGTCGTATTAGGATGTTTTTTGAACATATCATGTTGCTCTGCTATGATCGTCTCCCAACTTGCAGGGTCATCCGCTTCGCGTTTTCTTCCAGGTCGTAGCTTTAACTCTAACCACCTTTCGTTTAAGCTATCATGTGGCATCCAGAATGGCTTAGGGTCTGCGCTATGTATGAGTATCGGCATATCAAGCTCGCCACATTTATCCCAGATGGGGTCTAGGCGTGGGTCGTTGATCTTTATTCTATCACCATTGACATCTGTATGGTGCATGCCCTGACTCTTATAGATTTTTAGACCTCTTGCTCCGATGCTTCTATCGTATTCGAGCTGCTTTATTGTTTCCGCTATCCAATCAGGCTCATCGATGGTGCGAATATTGATATTGGTGAAGTTGACAATCCTATCTTGATAACCATGCTTGTTGATATTATCTATCATGGCCTTCAGAGCCTGACCGCCACGGCCACTCAGATTTACAATGACTTGCATATTCAACTCATCCATCTCTGCGATCAACTTGCCAAGATCTGCTTCATCAAGTCTCCAGTGATGACTATGTATGTCTACAAATGGAAATCGAGCAGAAGAGACCGGATTCTCTGGTACAACTAAGGTAGAAGGAGGGTCATAAGACTCGAAGTCTATTGTGACATCCAGAGGTTCTCGTCGTTGTCCATTTAGATCAGTCATCCAAGACAATACGAGTAGCAAAAAGAAAAATTTACGTAAGTGCATATGGCAATGTTAAAATCGAAGGTATCTCAAAGAACGCGGTAAGTCAATCTGAAACCATCTCAAATGTCAATCCTGCGTTGTCATTCAACCTTTTTAGGTAAGGGCTGGCAAGTGCAGTAGCGGGTGATAGCATGCCGGCCACATCAGGACAGCTGCTTTTATCTTTAGCGAGGCAAATGGCAGCTTCAGCGAGCATCTTGGACGTAGAACCATATCCAGGATCTTTGTCTCCTGTCACCTTGGCTACATGTATCGATCCATCCTTCATCTTCCCATAGAATCTCAAATTGTAGAAGCCATTGTCACGTTGAGATTTATTGGGTCCTTCACCTGGATCAGGTAATACCTTATCAGTAAGTTTCTTTAACATCGACCCTGGCTTTCCTAGCATGAGTACTCCAAGAGCAGCCGCAGTAGCATAGCCTTTCATCCTACCTCCTATCCCATCACCTGTCAGCATAGCTTCATCGTATCTGAAAGAAGTGCCATATGGGTGACCACTCAAAGCATGGCTACGCCTAACCACTTTGGTGTTGATCGCTGCCATGATAAAAGGTGCAATCCATGACCGTGCATCCTTGTCATAGATTACTTTCTGTAAGTCAGGTTTATCTTGACCACGTGGACCTTCTTTAGGATTCAATCCGTATGGATCAAAGAGGATCTTATAAATTTCTTGGTTCTGCGCGGCTTCTTCCATCACATAACTCAAGCTCGCGTATGTACCTCCACTCATACCTCCTTTCAGAGCTTTCACTCTCATCTTGATATGCTCTGCATATTCGCCATGACTATCTTTCATTTGCTCTTGAAGAAAGTATACGCCCATATCAGAAGGAACCGAATCAAACCCACAATTATGGACTATCCTTACTCCTTTGTTTTTTGCCTCTTGATGATGCTCGTCGATCATCTTTCGCATCCACTGTACTTCACCTGTCAGGTCACAGTAGTCGGTGCCACTTTGGATACAAGAGGCTACTAGATGTGATCCATACTTGGCATATGGGCCAACTGTTGTGCAAATAACACTTCCTCGAGAGGTCATTTTATCTAGACTCGACCTATCATGGCTATCCGCGATGATAGTGGGTATATGCTCTGCCCCTATCTCTTTTTGTACAGAAAGAAGTTTCTCTTTATTACGACCAGCCATCGCCCAGGACAAGTCGGCGTCAGAATAATTATCGACGATATACTCGGCTACTAATCTGCCAGTAAATCCGGTAGCACCCCACAGGATGATATCATAGGCTTTTTGAGACATAAGGATGCATTTCTCATAAATGTAGAAAAATGCTCTAGCTTATCACTCTCCGCGCTGATCAACTCTCTCGACCAGCAGTAAAATATATAGGATCATTGATCAGCATATAGTTGACATGGGTTTTGATGATTTGCCCTTTCGGAAATACTTCTTTAAACACCTCCTCGAAAAAAGATTGTGACTGTTCTTGATGATCTTCAGTAAAGGCTAGAGTGTTAGCTATGACTATCCCTTGATCCGTCAATAACTGTCTTACATCATGAAGAAAATCAATACTTCTGCTATGTGAAGGCATTATATCATCTATGAACAGGTCTATGCATATCATGTCATACTTATCTTCATGATTAGACACAAATGTGACAGCATCACCAACCACGGTTTGGATAGGTGATTGAATCTTTGGAAACCCATAAAGAGAAGCTAATTCGCACACTGCTGGATCTATTTCTACAGCGACAAAAGACCACCTTTTTTGCTCTATCTGATCTAGTGTTACAGGTATGCTACCAAGACCCAAACCTAGCAACAGTACTTCACTTCCTTCCCACTTCTTGAGGTCTATATGATCCTTAAAAACATTGGAAAAGTTAGCGTACTTGTCTTCATATGAGTAGATCGCATTAGCAGAGCAAAGCTGATAACGACCTTTGCTCAGAAAAACAATTAGGTCACCGTTAATCTCACTATGTCTATAGTCGATCTGTATGTCAAACAGATAGCTGAACCATCTTCGGATCTTATCTATCATCGGATAGGTGATGGAGAGCTTGGGCATATGCCTCAGGCATATCGATAGATCTTCTAGACATGGCGTGGCGTGCTACATCTACTGCCTTATGAATATCGTACTTGTCATGATTCCCCCATGAAAAACTAGGCATATACGTCTTGGGCTCCCGATCTAGTAAACATGCAAACACTCCAGTGACAGTACCTGTATTGAGTGAAGTCTGGATCGCTGTCATGGTATGATCTCCTAATATACTTCCGAGGAAGTTAAGGTCTGTTGTTCTTTTTTCATGTGAGGAGATATCCCAGAGTCTTACTTTCCCATAGGTGTTTTTCATATTGGAGTTATTAGTAGCAGCTCCTAGATTACACCATTTTGTCAGTACAGAGTCTCCGAGGTATCCACCATGCGCCTTGTTACAATATCCGAACATTGTAGTCCTCTTGATTTCTCCTCCGATGCGACACTGTGGTCCTAACATGGTTCCAGCGTAGACCTGAGTATTCACATGAATTCTCGTACCTGGGCCTATATAAGCTGGACCTTTTATCACCGCTCCTTCCATAATGGTGACACGATCATCTATGTACACGGGACCTTCTATAGTATTGATGATGGCGCAGGTTATAGACGTATCCTTGCCTACATAGAGATCTTTGCCTATCACCCGATTAGAATCATCAAGAGTTGTAGATGTCATACTAGCCCTCCTCTCCCTATACTGATCGATGAATGAAGAAGTACTATATCTCAAGACGTCTTCGGGGTATGATAGGACAACAGCAGAACAACTAGTACGTCCGAGCTCAAGGATATAAGTTGAGAGATCTTCTCTGGACGCTATCCGACTTGCTGGAGCTTTAAAAGCTACGAGTTGATCCTCTTCATTATACAGAGCCAATGATAAAGACAGTTGCTCTATAAGCGATAGAACTTGAGTTGTAGGCAGACATGCTCCATTCACAAAAGTGACAATCTCTGTATCTGGGGTATATGGAAACAAGTCTTGTAGATATCCAGGTGTAAGATGACTGAAGTTATCGCCATGAAGCTTCGTCCATTGATCTTCTATGACCTTCATACCTACCATGCATTTTGATGTTGGTCTGAGATAGGTGAGAGGTAAGAGTTGCTCTCTTTCTTGTCCATCAAAGAATACAAGGTGATTCATATACTTGGCTATAACGAGAAAGACCCCGTCTTATGACGAGGTCTTCTTGATTAGTTTTTTATGTTTTTTTATTCGGCAGAAGCCTCTTCTGGGCTAACCTCTGGAGTAGCCTCTGCTTCAGGTGCTGGCTTCTTTTTAGCAAACTTTGCGAATTTCTTGTTGAATTTATCGATACGCCCAGCCGTATCAACAAACTTCATCTTACCGGTGAAGAAAGGATGAGACTTGTTAGATATCTCAAGCTTTACGAGTGGGTACTCGTTACCATCTTCCCACTTTACAGTATCCTTAGTATTAACACAGGATTTTGTGATGAATGATTCTCCACAAGACAAGTCTTGAAAAACGACAAGTCTATAATTTTCTGGATGAGTATCTTTCTTCATGATAGTCTTCTTTATTAAAGGAGCGCAAAGATAGGCGATGTATTCGATAAAATAAAGCTTATTTACTTGCTGTTTGCTTCTTGCAGTATGATGCAAATCTCTGTTGTACAAGATCCTTCCACCCGTCTTCTAAAGATTTTACTGCTTTGTCTGCTATGGGTCCAACAAAATCACAGGTATAGGTGAATTTTGTGTGTCCTTCTTCATTCGGACTTAGTGTGAATTTCTCAAAGGTGATAACAGGTCCTCCGAAGTCTTTGGTGAGGTTTCCTCTTATTTGCAGGGAGTTAGGATAATCCACTCCTATCACTTCCCCCCATACTAACCCTTCCCCTTCTCCAAAATCCTCATATGCCTTGCCTCCTATCATCGTCTGTATGATAAATCTGCGAGTCTTTGGTGACGTAAAAAAATCACTCGGCCACCACCCACTAATCTGATTAAAGTAGTACTCCCATGTATGGGATTGATCAAGGGAGATTAATGTGCTTACTCTTATATGCTTCATCTATAAACAGTCTTTACTGATGCCTAGAACATATTTTCCTACTATATCGATATCTACTGCTGCTTGGCTACCCTGAAATCCACTGATGAGGGTATTTGACAGATACTTCTTGCTAAACCTAGTGAGCTCACTTGATATTGGAGTATATGTCCAATGCCACTTTTCCTCCTCATATCCACTTCTACCATCAGATTTGGACGTATAGGGTTGGCAAAAACCGAAAGAAGAAGCATGTTGCTTTAACCAGTCATATACTTTGAGTCCTTCTCCGTATTCAAAATATGAGTTATCAAAGCTATTCAAATCTATATCCGTACCCCAATGATGCCGTGATGAACCAGGCATAGAACTATATCTCAATATTTTCAGGGCTCTCTCCTTCTCATCTGTTATATCACTTGCACGACTTCTATCTGATAATTTTGTTTCGCCAGTCCATTTTCTTTCCCAGATTCCTTTCTGATAATCAAAGTTTCTTGTTGCACTTCTGATCACTAATCGAATCCCGTCTTCATCAGCTTGCCTTTTCATCTTTTTATAAGCTTCATAGACATCACTTCTTAGATATAGACCTTTGCGGTCAGCTAAATCTTCGGAGATCACTTCAAAACTTTCATCTGAAGTTGGGTCGAATTTTCCCATCACATAATCAGTGGTTATCCAATCTGGATATGCTGTTATTTCTTCTTTCACTATGGTTAACTCTTTGCGAGGCTCCTTGCATGAAAATAAAATCAGCGATGCAATAAAATAAACTACCCACCTCATGTTAATAGTACTCTGCATCTTGACCATCGGACTTGTCATACTCAAAAGGGTCTTGATCTCTGCCATATCCAAAACACTTTTGTGTTTTTATGATGTCAACCAAATGAGCCGGCATGCATGACTCCCATTCACCATCTCTTCCACTTGTTAAATCTTCAAACACCTTATATGGGATAATATGCAAGTGGTCCTGGTTAGGGTTTTCGATCTCTCTTATCTGATAGTTATCAAGTAGATGTTGATACAAAAACCTTATACCATCCTGAACCGGCAAGTCCTTTATACCAAGCATAGCATCTCCTTCCTTTTCAAGTGCAGGATAGGCATAGACTGTTATATTACGACTAAACAACTCACCAAATGCTGTAAGCAGTCGACCATCTTTGTTATGATCATATTTCTCTTCTATGATATCCTTTAATTCATGTACACCGATTACGATTCCTAATCTATTAATCTTGTAGTCTGAGAGGTAATTGATGAGCTTTTGATGGTTACTACAGTCAGATATGATTACGGTGTGCCCCATGGCTACAAGCATCTCTGTTCGATCCAAAAAATCTTGTTCGTCTAGTGGGCCAAAGCGGAGCAGGTTATCAAGAGTAATCTCGGCTAGTAATCTGCATTTATCAGGTTCTACACCTTCTTCTGTCTTGAATTGGTCGAAAGACTTATTGAATGCGTCTTCGGTTACAAGAGTAGGTGGTCGGAAGTGACCTCTTACAACCATCACATCTTTTCTATAGAGCAACTCTGATGCGTGGATACTTAGTTTTTGGTTGTTAAAAATCGCCACTTCTGTTAGCTTATGTTTGATCATATAGAGGCACAACAATCGATTATCATAATGCTGAAAAGCTGGACCACTTGTCCGTATCATATCTATGGATACTCGGCTTTTCAAGCCATCCAAAAGTGACTGGACAAATTCTTCCTGATTATCTCTGTAGTGATAGCAGGCATAGACTAGATTCACCCCGAGGATACCGATAGCTTCTTGTTGCTGCCTATTATTCTTATCAAGCATCTTGACGTGCATGATCACATCATTAGGATCTGAGTGAGGGTAGTGTTGAAACCTCATCCCTATCCATCCGTTGCCTTTGATGGTACGCGCGTAGTTAATGGCGGATACAGTATCTGCAAAGACAAAAAAGTTAGTATCAGGTCTAGTATCCATCAGCCGCTCTTCTATAAGCCGATACTCGTGATCGAGGATCTTGAAGAGTCTTGACTCGCTTACATATCTGCGATTATCATCTTGTCCATAGATACGATCACTATAAGTCTTGTCATAGGCAGACATGGTCTTTGCAATTGTACCTGCTGCTGCACCGACCTGAAAAAAATGGCGAGCTACCTCTTGACCAGCTCCTATCTCAGCAAAGGTCCCATAGATACGATCATTAAGATTTATATCTAGTGCTTTCTGTTCCGTCTTATATATCTGTCGCATACTATCTTATCACTGGATTCTGAGCAGTCATATATGTTGTCACTAGCAACATATATGAAGCAAATGTAATACTTAGATAGCTAGAAGTGAGGCTTAAGCCTAGACGGGCACATGAAGAAACCTTTCATACATTTCTTCATACTGACTTACTATGCCCTTTACATCGAAAGTCTTGGCATGTTCATAGGCCTGTTGGCTAAACTTTTGAAGTAACGCGTCATCTGATAAGAGCTTGATGGCACAATCTGCCATACCATCGACGTCACCTACTTCACATAGATATCCTGTCTGTCCTTGTTTATTCACCTCTGGGATACCACCAGCATTAGAACTTATGACAGGTACACCTAGCGCTAGCGCCTCTAAAGCAGCTAAACCAAAACTTTCGTTCGATGATGGAAGAAGAAACAAGTCTGACACAGACAATAACTGATCTATAGCTCCTTGTTTTCCTAAGAATCTGATTTGATCACAAAGCTTTCTTTCTCTGCAGATCACTTCTAACTTGGCTCTTTCTGGACCATCACCAATCATCAGGAGTTTGGCTGGAATCTTAGCGATGACCTTCTCAAAAACATAAAGTGCATCCTCCGCTCTTTTTACACTTCTAAAGTTGGATACGTGAGTCAGAATTCTCTCGTTTTCTGGAGCTATGGCTTTCTTGAAGTGATCCTTATCTGATTTTTTGAACTTGTCAAAATCTATAAAATTATAGATGACGTCGATCTTATTATCGATATCAAAATTCTCGTAAGTGGCTTCTTTAAGAAAATCAGAAACAGATGTGACACCATCACTGTTGTTGATGCTAAACTCCACCACAGCCTTTAAAGCTGGATCCTTTCCGACCAGTGTTATATCAGTGCCATGAAGAGTTGTAATAATTGGGATCGTAACACCTTTGCTTTGGAGTATGCACTTTGCCAAGAAAGCGACTGATGCATGGGGTATAGCATAGTGGACGTGCATGACATCTAAGCCCTCATTTAAAGTGACATCAACCATCTTACCAGCTAAGGTCGTCTCATATGGAGTATATTTAAATAGGGAATATTTGAAGGGTAAAACTTCGTGATAGAATACATTATCGCGAAAACCCTCTAGCCTCACAGGACGCTCATAAGTAATAAAGTGTACTTCATGCCCTCGGTTTGCAAGTTGTAAACCCAATTCAGTTGCCACTACGCCACTCCCCCCAAAAGTCGGGTAACATACTATACCAATCTTCATATCGTCATTTGGTTAGATTATAGCCAAAACTTTTTAACCAATATTCTATTGTTTTCGCGCAAATAAATACAAAGTATATGCAGATATTTAACAGCGACACAACAAACATAAACCAAACACTAGCTACCATACATGGTTTAATAGCTGAAAATATGGTTGTTTATTCTATAAAAGATCTTGAAAAACTCTCTGGGGTAAAGGCCCATACACTAAGGATATGGGAGAAGAGATACAATATTATTTCTCCTAAGAGAACTCCTACGAACATCAGATACTATCTCGATGATGATTTAAAGGTCATCCTTAACATTGCACTCCTTAATCGGCATGGGATCAAAATCTCTAAGATTGCTAGTATGGAGCAAGATGAGATTCAGAAGAAAGTCGCGGAGATCACTGACGTAGATAAATCCTTTGAATCTCAGCTCGACTCTCTGACCATCTCTCTTTTAGAATTGGACGAAGAAAAGTTTGTGAAACTTCTCAACAAAAACTTCGAACAGCGAGGTTGTACGGAGACTATGTTGGAAGTAATATACCCGCTCCTTGACAAACTAGCTCTTATGTGGATGTCGGGTAGTATCAAGAATGTCCACGAAAAATTTGTTTCGCACCTCATAAAAAGAAAGTGCGATATAGAGATCGACAAGTCACCTATTACAAGAGACGAGACGTTTTTGATTTTTCTCCCCTATGGAGAGACTAATGCGTTGAGCCTCCACTTTTTGCACTTCTTGATTAGAGACAAGGGATTTAAGGTTATCAACGTAGGACATGAAGCTGAGATATCAGATATAGTGGATGTCATGGATATTAAGAGACCAGACTATATTTTCACGATCATCAATGATTCATACGAGGATCAAGACTATCTGAAGTTTTTAGATGCTCTATATACCAATCTCCCCAAAGCTCAAATCTTCATGAGCGGACTTACACCTTCTTCTGTTGCTCTTCCGCCACAGTATTCTGACCGTATTAATATTATTGATTCTTCTCGTGAGACTATTGATCTGTTAGCTAGTCTTTAAGGCCCATTAAAAAAGGGATAATCAATGATTATCCCTAGCTGTAAGTTATGGTTCTTGGCGATGGCCTCTTACAAACTATTCTTTTATTAATTCAATATTTATATCTCCAGACACTTGTTCGTGGAGATTTAACTTCGCTGTATAAGAACCAAGTTCTTTGATATCTTCTACTTCTATCTTCTTCCGTGGGATATCCAACTCAAACTGTTCCTTGAGTGCATTAGCTATCTGGATATTGGTAATACTTCCAAATATCTTTCCACTGGTACCAGCTTTAACTCCAAGCTTAATAACCTTCCCTTCGAGACCTGAGAGTATTTGTTGAAACTCTCCAACTCTCTTATCTTCTTCAGCCTTCTCCTTGGCAACTAGCTCATCTAGTTTCGCCATATTTGGCTTATTAGCGATCACTGCCAATCCCTTTGGTATCAAGAAATTTCTTCCGTAACCATTCTTCACTGTGATAACATCGTGTTTATCTCCCAGTGTTGCTATGTTCTTTAATAATATGACCTCCATGATATTCGGTGTTATAATATGACTGTGGGTCTTACTTGAATTGATCAGTTACATATGGCAATAGGGCAAGGTGTCTTGCTCTTTTGATTGCAACCGCAACTCGCTTTTGATACTTCAATGAATTTCCTGTAATACGACGAGGGAGTACTTTTCCTTGCTCGTTGATAAACTGCATCAGGAAGTCAGGATCTTTATAATCTATATGCTTGATACCAAACTTGCGAAATCTACAGTATTTTTTAGCTCTACTGCCTATGTTTGGATTGCTTAAAAACTTTATATCGTCTCTAGATGCCATAGCTTACTCTTCTTCTTTAGATGATGGGGTTGGCGCAGGAGCAGGTGCAGGTGTGGGAGCTGGTGTCGCCTTCGCAGTACGCTTAGGTTTTACCGGCTCGGACTTCTTGTCGTCCTTATCCTTAGCCTTAACTATTTTACCGATCAAGCCTTTTCGCTTGTCCTCATTATACTTAACGCCATATTTGTCTAAACGCACAGTTAAGAATCTCATGATGCGTTCATCCCGGCGCAATGCTAACTCTAATCTCGGGATCATAGATCCTTCTGGGATAGCAAACTCCATACAATAGTAGATACCTGAAGACCGCTTACTGATAGTGTAAGCTAGTTGTCTAAGGCCCATCTCTTCAACATGCACAATTTCTCCTCCTTCCTTGACGAGCATGTCTTGATAGGTCTTGGCTGTCGATTTAATTTCATCGCCTGACAGTACGGGATCGACGATGAAAGTCACTTCGTAGTGTTTCATAAAGTGTGTTAAAAAACCTGTCTTGTCAAAATTGGAGCGCAAATATAGACTTTCTTAAGGTAAGAACAAACATGGTCCTCACATTCAGAACTTTACCATATATCCTAATCTCATATCTTTGCCTTTTCATAATACACACTCATGTATAAACTCATTTACATCTCCTGTATCTTATCTGTTTTCTTGGTTGACTGTCGTGGGCAGGATGCTCAACTTACGACTGCTGGAGCTAACCACTTCGGTGAGCAAATTACAGCTGAAGGGGCTACATCATTTACGGAAGTGGCATGGCCAGCTACTTCACAGGACACCCTAGATATCAAACTTACAGGCACCATACAGGAAGTCTGTCAGGCCAAAGGATGCTGGATGACACTGCAAAAAGACAATATGGATGAAGTCGTTTTCATCAAGTTTAAAGACTACGGCTTTTTCGTGCCAAAGGATGCTAATGGCAAAGATGCTGTTGTCAGAGGTAAGTTATATGCCGCGGTTACGTCTGTAGACGAGCTAAGGCACTATGCCGAAGACAAGGGCGCCAGCGCAGCAGAGATAGCTGCTATAACTCAACCACAGCGTGAGATTAAGATGATGGCTGATGGTGTTATCATCTATAACTAATCTCTCTGTATGAGTAGTTGATACTGCTTGTACTTCTCACGGTGATACATCATAGCGCTGATGGAAGTCTCCCAACCATAATCTCGGTCTAAGAATCCTCTCTTCTGGATATGACAGCGCAGAAAGTGGTATGTAGGAGCAAGCACAGCTTCCAGATCTGAAGGAGTTCTTCCGTCAACTAACCATTGTCGGGCAGAAAGGTGAGCATAGTTAGTCAGCTTCGCCCTGTGACTACGTACATCATCGTAGGCATGATGATCTAAGGCTCCATCTAACATACGGGGATGTGTGACTGGATCATGGTCTTCTTTAGATCTAAGCAGCTCATGTACATGGCGATCGTCCCAGTGATATGCTCTTCTATCATATAACCTTGGCTTCACTTCAGGTGCTAATACACCATACAGCATTTTTTTACCCTTATAGATGTTGATACGCTTTATAACAAAAACATCATCAGACTGAAGTAAGGAAGGCTCTTGTCTAAGGTGTGCTATGCTATTAGCCAGCGTACTATCACATCTTTCATCCGCATCGATAGAGAAAATAAACGGATGACTTGCTTTATGAGCACCATAATTTCGTGCAGCACCATATCCCTCCCAACGTTTGACATAGGTCGCAACCTTGTCTGAAAAAGCCCCTGCCAATGCTCTAGTTCTATCAGAACTTTCTGCATCCACTATCACGACCTCATCTACCACATCTATGATCGAAGAGAGACATCCTTCGATATGTTGCTCCTCGTCTTTGGTGATGATAACTGCCGATAACATCGTCAGACCTGCTCCGCAGCGGTAGCTATAAAGTAAGGATTGAGAAGATTCTCCTTGTTGTAAGTAAGTGGAAGTCCAGTGTCGTTATGGAGTATCTTCCCTCCGGCTTCTTCTAATATGATCTGTGATGCACCCGTATCCCACTCCATGGTGGGACCCATCCGTGGATAGACTTCAGCCTGGCCAGACGCCAAGAGCATAAACTTTAGAGAGCTTCCTTTGCTTACTGTATCAGGTTCATTGAGGTCATCTATATATGCCTGTGTAGGTTCATTGATATGAGATCTAGAACACACAACTCTCAACCCCTTATCTTTTGCAGAGTATGAGTTCGCATTCATCCGTGCAGGTGTGGCTCCATTTTTATGGTAGGCTCCTTTTCCCTTTTCTGCATAGTAGATATCACCTGTGACTGGTACATATACCACGCCCATGATGGGCCTACCCTCCTCGACAAGAGCGATATTAACAGTAAACTCTCCATTGCGTTTTATGAACTCTTTCGTTCCATCTAGTGGATCCACCAGCCAAAATCTTTTGAACCCCTTTCGCTCTTCGTAAGCCTGAAGTTTATTCTCCTCCGAGATTATGGGATAACCTTCCTCCAACTCGGCTAGATGACTGACGATGATGGTATTTGCATTGCGATCAGCGCGCGTAAGTGGGCTATCATCACTTTTTGCCTCTACCCCCCAGTCATCAGTACTTTCATAGACCTTCATTATCTCCGCTCCAGCGAGCAGGGATATATCTATAATCTTCTCCACAAGTGTTGTCATCAGCGTAAGTCTTATTTTTGGTCAAAAGTAGCATAAAACATGGCAAAGGTTTTGGTGACAGGAGGCTCGGGGTATATAGGAAGTCACACGATAGTTTCTTTAATCGAAGCTGGACATGAGGTCATCTCCATCGACTCTTTTGACAACTCCTACGCCGATGTTTTTGAAGGTATCAAGAAGATCACTTCCGTAAATGTTTTGAACATCGAGGTTGACCTTCGTGATGGTGTTGCTACAGCAAAAGCTCTTAATGATCATCATGACGTGGATGCAATCATCCACTTCGCAGCGCTGAAAGCTGTTAATGAAAGTGTGGAACACCCACGGATGTATTTTGATAACAATATGAAGAGCCTTCTTCATATCCTACAGTTTGCAGAAGAGGCCGCTGTCCAGCACTTTGTATTTAGTTCCTCATGCACGGTTTATGGTATCCCCGAGGTTATACCCGTCACAGAAGAAAGTCCTCTTCAACCTGCTAACTCTCCTTATGGACGAACTAAGCAACTGGGAGAAGACATGCTTAGAGATATGGCCAGTCACACTGATATGAATGTACTCTCTCTTCGCTATTTTAATCCTGCTGGCGCCCACCCGTCAGGCATTATCGGTGAAGAGTCTAAAAAGCCTGCACTTAACCTAGTGCCCGTGATCACCGAAACCGCTATCGGCAAGCGAGAATCCTGTACAGTTTATGGTGATGACTACGATACAAGAGATGGCAGCTGTATAAGAGATTATATCCACGTCGTGGATTTAGCTGAAGCACATGTCAAAGCTCTCGACTTTATGCTAATGGATAAGGGAACAGAGGACTTTGAAGTGTTTAATCTGGGCATAGGAGATGGTGTAACAGTACTTGAGGCCATCAAGGCATTTGAGAAAATCGCTGATACTCAACTCAACTATAAGATAGGACCTAGAAGGGAGGGAGATGTCCCTGCTATCTACTCTACACTAAAAAAGGCAAATGAAGTCTTGGGTTGGTCTCCTAAGTATAGCATAGTTGATATTATGGAGACAGCATGGGCATGGGAGCAAGTCTTAGCAGCACGTAATAGATAATATGCAGATCAGAAAAAACAAGATAAAAGAGGCATTCCGAAACGGTAAAAACACCTTTGGTATTTGGAATGCGCTTGCAGACACCTATGCTGCGGAGATCTGTGGTGGTGCGGGGTTCGATTGGGTTTTGGTGGATGCCGAACATGCGCCCTATGGCCACACCTCCATTCTTCATAGCATTCAGGCCCTTGAGTCACATGATACTGGCATCATGGTACGTACTCCTTCGCACGATCCGGACAATATCAAGAAATTACTAGACTTTGGAGTCCAATCTTTACTTATACCTCTTGTAGAAACCAAAGAGCAAGCCGAGCAACTTGTAAAAGCAATACACTACCCCCCGCGAGGCATAAGAGGTGTAGGTGCAGCCGAGTCGCGCGCAGCACAATGGAGTCGAGTGAAAGATTATTATAAAAGTGTATCAGCAGAATTATGCCTTATGATTCAGGTAGAATCTGTAACTGGTCTCAACAATCTAGAAGATATAGCTCAAGTAGAAGGGATAGATGGCATCTTTATCGGTCCTGCTGACCTTGCCGCCACCATGGATATGCTTGGACAGTCTACTCATGAAGATGTACGAAAAGAAGTGCGGCGAGGATTGTCGATTATAAAAAGTGCAGGCAAGGTAGCCGGGACCCTCGCCCTCAAAGAAGAAGTTATACAAGATTATCTTGATGCAGGTGCATCTTTTATAGGCATAGCCATAGATTCATATCTGCTAGCTCGTCGATCAGAAGAGCTAGCCAAGAAGTGGGTCCGTTAAAACAGTCCACCTTATTCCAATAAAATTAGAAGGAAACCCTGTTACTCAAAAACAGGCCTGACTCTTCTAGTTCATTAAAGCTATACTCAAATGACAATAGGTGAGTATTGAAAAGAAGGATATCAATCCCGGGTCCGAAACCTACGAGTCATTGATTATTCAAGAAGTTAGAATCTATATAGGTGGGCTCATTGGCGTAACCGACATCAAAGATTGAGACTCAATGAGTACTAAAATATTCAAAATCTAATGTTTCTTCTCCAAGTAAGACGAGGGTCGCTCACCATATCTCTCTAAAAACAAACTAGAGAAATAGGTAATTTTCTTAAACCCAACGGAAAGTGAAACTTCTTTTACAGACTTACATTGTCCAGTTATTAGTAACTCCCTAGCTCTTTCTAATCGCATTTCTCTGATACATTGATTTGGTGTCATACCAAACGTTAGTTTCATTTTTCGATGTAACTGACGTTTGCTTATATACATGCTTCTTGCAATGTCATCTATTGTCAAATCTGGTGAATCGATATTCTCTTGTACGCAATTTTTAAAATGGGCAAACCACTCATGCATTTGCTCCTCTTTAACACCGACTTCATTAGTTAAGGTACTTATTGATTCTTCCAGTTCTAATTTTGACTGAATGCGAACCCGATAACGCTCGATTAACACACTCATATTTGCCAAAAGTTGTTTCTGATTAAAAGGCTTGATCATAAAACTATCGATACCAAATCTAATCGCTTTATCTATGCTCTCCGCATCAGATTTAGCAGTTAAAACAATCACCGGTATATCTGCCAAGTTATCTAGAGATTTCAATGATTCAATTAACTCATAACCATTCATAAGCGGCATCATCAAATCAGTAATAATCAAATCAAATTTTCTATACTCAATATTTGATTTCTCTTGTCCATTGCTATACCCTAATATGTTTAGTGCATCTCTTCCGTTCTTTGCCGTGTAAAGTTCGAATTCATTCTCTAATAATGAGGTCAAATAAAATTTAAAATCAACATTGTCTTCGACCACAAGTACAACAGGCTTATTGGATTGGTTACCATTCAGCCTGCCTTCAAAATGACTAACACTTACAGGTGAATTATTAGTTGATAACTCCTCCTGCTCATAATTCTTAGGTTGATATTTTACAACACTCTTTCCTGTTACTATTCGAACAGGAATCTTACAAATAAATATACTGCCTTGTCCAATCTCGCTCTCTACTAATATCTCTCCATTCATAAGCTGAGCTAACTCTAGAGATAACGCAAGCCCTATACCTGTTCCTCCTTTATCACTTGAATCTAAGCCAGAAACCTGAAAATATCGATCAAATACATGTTCTTGATCTGATTTAGAAATTCCTATACCGGTATCCTTAACCTCTATAAACAATTGTCCTGCGTTAATTTTTACGCCAACCTCTAATGTTCCACCTTCAGGCATTGACTTTAATCCATTGCTAATAAGATTTTTTATAATTGACTCAATCTTTGAAATATCTACTTCCAACTTTACATCATCTAAGATTTTATAATCAAGAATGATTTCGACATACAAGTCCTTGGCAACTTCACGAAATTCAGTTATCCATCGTAAGAAATAGGGATAAATGTCAATTGTTGATTTATGTACATCAAGTTTATTATTATCAAGTTTAGCTAAATCAAGTATTGCATTTACTTTGTCAAGCAAGTCATATGCATTGCGTTGTGCTGTCTTTAACATTTTTCCATCTCTATCATCCTCTTTTGATTGAGAAACTACAGATGAAAGAGGTCCAAGTATTAGCGAAAGCGGTGTGCGCAGTTCGTGTGCGATATTACTAAAAAGTAGATTTTTTTGAATATCTAAGTTCTTAAGTTCCTGTACCTTAGAATCAGCAATCATCCTCAAAGTCTCTGATTCAATTTTCTGTTTTCGCGACACAAATGCAATGTAACTCAAAAACATAATCCCTCCGACACTATAGATCAAAGTGCCTATCTTAGAAAACTCATAACCGTAAAAATTACTGTTGAATGTATAATAACTAGAAATTATATACAACAACATCGTAACTATCAATGTGCCCCCCACTAATAGATGGAGCCAATTTCTAGTCTTTATCAAATACAAACCAAGAAAAAGTCTAAACACATTAGCCGTGAAGTGTGCCAAAGCTATAAAAACAAGAACATTAAAAAAATGCCTGTTTATATAATAAAAAAGAGCTGAAATAAATGTAAACCCAACAAAGAACCAGCCCAATTTATTAAATACTCTTGACCATCTAGTTATGCCAAATTCTCTCTTCAGAAATACAGAAAGAAAGAACATGTCAAATATCGCAGTTGCATTGGCTCCAATAAACCCAAAGTTCAAAATGAGTGAAGGGTCAAGGTTAAATCTATAAAGTCCAGAATGAAATCCATGAATAAGTGCAACATCAAATACACTTCGCAATGCTAATAGAAGGGCATACTTTTCTCTAGAAAAGAGATAAAAGCCAAAAGCATATATTCCTAAGATCAAGATAGTGGCTGTGATCAATCCTAACTGAAATCCTGTTCCGTTTATGAATTGATTTTCTTCCCATTCAACAATATTAGGTTTAGAAATATTGATTTTTCTACTATTCAAAGGATAAAAATGACTCTGTTGTATATGACAATAAATGAGTAGCGAATCATTTCCATTCAGCGTAATTGGCACGAAGGAATTCTTCTTAAAAAAGGAAGGAACAGGTCGCTCATTTTTTTTAACCAAATTCCCTGTATAGAAAGTATCAATTACGCCATTTCCATCTGCTATATAGCAAGTAATATAATTACCGGGCAAGTTCAACCACCAATCGACTTTATGTTCGAAGCTTTGCGTGACTTTCAACTTGACTACACTGTTGTAGTCATTTATATCGGGTTGAATACTATCCCACAATTGGCCTTGCAATAGGTTTAAATCCGTGAAAATTTCAGGAGTGAACTCCCCATTGTAAGGAATAAACTCAATAAAACTGTTTTTAACATGTATTAAATCCAATGATGGATCCAGTTCAACCCAAGTACTGTCATCCCTTCCTTCGGCGGTGAATGCGATAAAGAGGAGTACTGCAATCAAAAAAAATCTTCTATTGGCATCAGTGAACATCAATGTAAATCTATCTCAATAAAATGATTACACAATAGGCTTGTCAAAATCTCGAATGAATTAACAATCTAATACTACTAATACCACGTTCACGATTAAGCTATTGTAAAATACCCCTGATAAGAGGACACTTATATTTTAATTTTATATCAGAGTGACATGAATAACAGAATCAAGTAACATTTTGGTTGCTCTGTTCAATAATACATTTAATATAGTATAATTATCGAATTGTGTGTATATCAAAAACTTCCGATTACTCAGAAAGAGTGACTAATTGTCATGAAATCGATTATGAAAAGGAGTATAACCAAAAAGTCTATTGCGTGGAAAGTCTCTCGAATTTTTGGTTTTTATCAACCCGTACTAACAGCAAATATGATATATAAAGAACTATATCGAGACTCATCTACTGTAGATGTGGAACAGTCATTGGATGTAATAACCTAAGAATATTATCATCTCGACTATAAAAAGAAACTATACCTCATTGGCGTCTGGATTCATTCGCGATCAGCCAAATATCCGTACTTGGACGCCGCCAATGCCAATTGAACAGAATTGCGAACATTAAATTTATTGTATAAGTTCTTTTTGTGATTCTCAACAGTAGAGCTCGCTATTTTTAAATTTTCGGCTATTTCATTAGCGGTTAATCCTTGACAGACATTTTGAAGAATCTCTTTTTCTCTTTTAGTGACATGATATGGTTGACGCATAAACAATAGTTAAAATAAGGAGAGGCTTATGTAAACCTCTCCTCTAATTCTTAATTTATTAATCCTTTCTTGGCTTATTATTCTGTAATAATTTTAGTATTTGATTTCGTTGCTCTGGTGCAATAGAAGATAATGGAACACAGCCTTCATTAAATACGGATAGTATAGCACCGCTTTCTACTTCAAACCCAGGATCTAAGTAAACCTCAGGAGCGTCAAATATGAGATTCTCTCTATTTGCCAGAGTTATTACACCATTAGAGATAATCACTTCTGAAGCTGAAAAGCTCTGTTTATGAGGATCATTGGCTAAGAAAGCCGCACTTAGCATTAATGTATCAACACAGATGTCATCGCAAAGAGCAGGGTCCGTAAAGGTTAGCGTCAGATTATCACTTGTAGATGGGCATATGCTAGTTTCCTCTGTTGTTAATGTCAAGGTTACAAGCCCTACTGTAGTATCGATGACTCCAGGTGTATATATTGGAGAAAGAACCGTAGGATCCGAAAATACTCCATCTCCCGTCGTAGTCCATATGACATTAGCTGAACCTCCTCCTATAGAACCATTTAAATTCAGTGGATCAAGTCCACAGTTGATGAAATCAGCCCCCGCATTTGCTATTGGGGCTAGTGTAGTCGTATTTACGGTTGTCGAACCTTCAAGTATGCATCCATTTGCATCCTCCACAACTACGTCATAAGTGCCTCCGACAAGACCTCTAACAGAAGCCTCAGTACTGACGATCTGTTCGTTTATATCTTGCCATTCGTAGCTATATGGTGCTGTTCCTCCAGATACGACCACAGAGGCAGAACCATCTGGATCGAGACACTCTGAAGTTGCAGGTGTATTACTTATGGTTGCACTTAATTGATTTGGCTGTGTTAAGGTTACACTTGTTTCCATTTGACAGCCGTTTGAATCAATAATTCTAACATTATAAGTTCCTACTGGCTGATTTAGAATGGTCTCACTTGTTCCGATACTTATTCCAGGCGAAGATGCATTTTCCCAATTATATGTATACGGGCCATTACCAGTAACTGTCACACTTGCAATTCCATCTGACAAGCCGAAACAACTGATATTAACACTCTCAAGAGTAACTTCAGGTAGTGAGTTAATGGTAAATTGTTCTGTATCAGTACCTGTACAGCCAGTTACATCGGTGTATGTAAATGTTACTGTATAATCCCCTGCACTAAGCCCACTTGGATCAAGTGTTCCAGTACCATCACCATTATCAGTCAAGCCGACTCCTCCACTTATCGTAAATATTCCATTTGTTGCTGGAGTTCCATCTGCTTCTGCTGTTAAGGATATTAACGCAGTTGAAGCAACACATAAATCATCGATTGAACTAATAATAACATCTGGAGAATCTTGTATAGTCAAGACCATCGTATCTGATGCGGCAAGACAACTACCATTTCCTCCGCTTGTCAGAACAAGATTTACGGTCCCCGCAGCCTTATCTCCCAATCCTGGTGTATATACCGTTACTAATTCATCAGCATTGCCAAATGTGCCATCTCCAGTCGTTGTCCATCTTCCATCTGGAACACCACTGATGACGCCAGCAATCATTGCACTAGTATCTGTTGCGCAGATAGTCTGATCTACTCCGGCATCTGCTGTAGGCTGTTCTGAGAAAGTTACTGTCATCTCATCTATCGCCGCTCCACACTCACTGTCGGCAACTCCACCTACTGTTAAGGTCATCGTTACTACTGTCCCTACATCTGAAGCAGATG
>CAYYBR010000024.1:0-25134 GCA_964470035.1 uncultured Saprospiraceae bacterium | reverse complement strand
ATCTTTACCTGTTCCTTGGACATCGGCAGCAGAGACACCTTTTTCTTCGAGGATTTTTGCTGCAGCAGGTGATGGGTGGCCCGTAGCGTGCGAAGTGCTTTGAGCAGGTGCTGCTGCCGGAGTTTCTACTTGAGCAGGTGCTGGTGCTGCTGGTTTTTCTTTGGCAGCTGGTGCTGCGACGCTCGTATCTATCTGAGCAACTATAGCACCGATCTCAAGGTCATCTCCTTCTGCTGCCACATAGATCAGTTTTCCTGCTGCTTCGGCAGGAAACTCTAGAGTGGCTTTATCTGATTCGAATTCGCAGATAGGTTCATCGAGAGCTACGTAGTCTCCATCGCCCTTGAGCCATGTGGATAAGGTTACTTCTGATACGGATTCCCCGATGACAGGGACTTTCATTTCTACGATGCTCATTTCAAGTATTACTTTAATTTATTTTTAGACCAATCTAAAAGTAGTTTCACTTACGTAAATATCTATTGAAAAATCCGAATATTCCACTGTTTGGGTGGTAATCATAAGATAAATGCCTTTAAAAAGGCATTCATATCAACTCTGCGTTTATATAATCTGCTGTTTTTGATTCTATTGTACATTTGCGGCCACTTTCGGACCATGAGTTTACAGCAGGAAATAGCGAAAAGAAGGACTTTCGGAATTGTCTCACACCCAGATGCAGGTAAGACGACTCTAACAGAGAAGCTTCTGTTATTTGGTGGTGCCATACAAGTTGCAGGTGCTGTCAAGTCCAACAAAATCAAAAAGTCAGCGACTTCCGACTTTATGGAGATCGAGCGCCAGAGAGGTATATCAGTTGCTACCTCGGTGATGGCCTTTGTCTATCGAGATCGCAAGATCAACATCTTAGATACGCCAGGTCACAAAGATTTTGCTGAGGATACTTATAGGACGTTGACGGCAGTCGATAGTGTGATAGTCGTGATAGATGTCGCTAAAGGCGTGGAGACACAGACTGAGAAGTTAGTAGAGGTATGCAAGATGCGCAAGACACCGATCATCGTATTTATCAATAAGCTCGACAGAGAAGGAAAGGATGGTGTTGATCTCTTGGATGAGATAGAAGAGAAGCTCGGTCTTAATGTCGTGCCGATGTCTTGGCCGATAGGTATGGGGCAGAGATTTCAAGGTGTCTATAACATGTATGAAAAGAAGCTCTGTCTCTTTAATCCACACGGTAAGCAGACAGAAGAAGAGACCATCACCTTCGATAACTTAGCGGATAAGGAGCTGGATAACATCATCGGAGATCGTGCAGCAGAAGAACTAAGAGAAGAGGCCGACATCGTCACCAGTGTGTATCCGGAGTTTGATCAAGAGATCTACCTCCAAGGAGATCAGTCGCCGGTTTTCTTCGGTAGTGCTATCAATAACTTTGGTGTCAAAGAGTTACTCGATTGTTTTGTGGAGATCGCCCCGTCGCCACTGCCAAGAGATGCTGAAGAGCGAGAGGTAGTCCCAACAGAGGATAAGTTTTCTGGTTTTGTATTCAAGATCCATGCTAACATAGATCCAAAACACAGAGATCGCATCGCCTTCTTAAGGATTTGCTCTGGCATCTTCGAGCGCAATACCAACTACAGGCATATCAGACTCGATCGCAAGTTGAAGTTTAGTAATCCTACCTCCTTCATGGCGGCCCGAAAGGAGATCGTCGATGAGGCTTTCCCAGGAGATATCGTAGGACTCTATGATAGCGGCAACTTTAAGATCGGAGACTCACTCACTGCAGGAGAAGAGCTCAACTTCAAGGGCATCCCTAGTTTCTCACCAGAGCAATTTCGCTACGTGAATAATGCCAATCCCCTCAAGACCAAGCAACTCAATAAAGGCTTAGTGCAACTCATGGATGAAGGAGTAGCGCAACTCTTTACGATGGAGATGTCTCAGCGCAAAATCATCGGAACAGTGGGAGCACTACAGTTTGATGTCATCCAGTATCGACTAGAACATGAGTATGGAGCGTCTTGTACTTACGATCCAATACAACTTCATAAGGCATGTTGGGTCGCCAGTGATGATCCAGTTGCTATGAAGGAATTTTTAGCACGAAGGAAAAAAGATATCGCCAAAGACAAGGATGGTAAGCTCGTCTATATGGCCGAGACAGCTTGGGGCCTAAAGACCGTCCAGGATAATCATCCGGAGATTCTGTTTTACTATAAAAGTGAGTTTTAGGTTAGTCTCCTACTTTGTATATAAGAACTGACCGTCACAACTACAAGACCAGCATGCTTACCTTTGCATATCATGTAAAAAGGTAGATCATGAAAATACTCATCATAGGCGGTGGTAATATGGGACTCACGTATGCACGTGGATTTCTCAAATCCCACATCGTAGAGACATCTAATATGTACATCCTCGAGAAGTCTCCAGAGAAGGCCGAGACGCTGGCCTCATATGAGATAGGACAAGTACTAGGTACTCCAGGGGATTATATCAAAGACATGGATCTTATCGTCTTAGCCGTCAAGCCTCAAGACATCCATAAGCTCTTTGATACGATACAGAACTTCATAGATAGCCAGCAACTCATCCTGTCTATCATGGCAGGAGTAAAGCTCGAAACCATCAGAGAAGGACTGGGAGCATCCAAGATCATCAGAGCTATGCCCAATCTTCCTGCTCAGATCGGAGCGGGGATGACCGTCTATACCTCGAGTCAAGAAGTAACGCGTATAGAGCTAGTCACCGTCCAAAATCTACTTAGTGCATCAGGTAAGACGATCTACGTCGAACGCGAAGAAATGATCAATGCCGCCACTGCCATATCGGGATCTGGTCCGGCCTATGTCTTCTACTTCATGCAGTCCCTCATCGAGTCTGCGAAGGATATGGGATTCACCCAGTCAGAATCTGAACTCCTGACCTACCAAACGTTCCGTGGAGCAGTAGATCTCTTTAACAAGTACGACATCTCTTGCGAGGATTGGATCTCTAAGGTCTCAAGCAAAGGAGGAACCACCGAAGCCGCTATCGAAGGGTTTAATATGCGTAGTGTGCAGTTGGGCTTTAAGGAAGGGGTTATCGCTGCGCTATCGCGTGCGGAAGAATTAAGTTCTTCCTAAGTTTTAGATGTTTTTATAGGTTTAAGGTGTTTAATAAGTTCTGTTATGGCCACTCTAAAAAACTTTGAAGAGTTAGAACTATTCAGTAATCATATAATTTATTATCGTCCAAAGGGTTTCTCACTCATTGCAGGTATTTTTGCCCTACAATTATTTTTCGAAGAAGTTCTTCCTGAAAAATTCATATAAAAACCTAAAAGGACTTGTAATAAAAAACCCGATCCTCGAACTGAATGAATTCTTGAGGTTAATGTAATCTATTCTGAGGGCATCTGCAGTTTTCTTTAATTTAGTTATTTGTTCAGTCACTTCGTTTTCTCCTCTTATGATGCTCGTATTATAAAGATGGAGTTTGGAGTAAAGTCCTTCAATCGTAGAAGATAATCCCCCATGATCATTCAGCGCATTTTTTGTTTTTATTTCGATTAGCTGTTTGTTTATGTTCTTCGAGTAATTAGAGTCTAATGTTTTAGGATAATACTCTTTTAGTTCTTTTACTCTGTTATCTATGGATACTTCTTGTCTGAGTGATGTTGGGAAATGTAGGGTGGTGCTGACCGGTATGGTTAGAAACCGAAGCTGTTCTTGCCTAAGCCACTGTCGCCACATATGAAGATCACTCCAGATTTCTGCTGGCCTTGGACGCCAACCAAAAGGTAATTTAAAGTAAGCTTCTCTCGAATGAGCTACGCAAGTTGGTCCAAAGAAATTCCACTTTTCATGGAGCATTTTATTCTGGATATCGGAGGATTCTAATTCTCCATCATGGTAGTAGAGTTTTTTTTCTGGAGTGAATCCTGTATGGTAGGTATGAACGAAATCAAAGTATTTGAGATAAGCCTTAACTGTCGATAGATGATTTGGGAGCCACATATCATCGTCACCCAAGTAGCAAATGAATTGACCATTTGAATTCTTGATTGCTTCGTGCCTATAATATTCGCCATGTCCTTGCCCTTTTTCATGGGGTTGATATGATATCCGGTGATCTTGAACACATAGTTCAGTCATTATTTCAAGAGTTTTTTTAGGCGCTCCATCACCGACCACGATTATTTCAAAATTTTGGTAAGTCTGATTGAGCACACTCTTGATACTATATCTGATTGTATCTGTATGATTAAAGGTTGGGATAATGACAGTGAATAGATTATCCATGGTCAGGGGGATTCAGTATAAGCTCTATGACTTTAGAGATTTCATATTCAAATGCTAGCGACGACTTAAGTGGTAGAGATCTGTCCTTGATATATGATAGAAAGGCAATTATTTCTTTTTTCAGTGGCATTTCATTCGATATTGGAATATTCTCTATAGAGCTACTATCTCCTGGTCTTCCACGTCTTAAGAGAAGATTACCTGTTAAAGAGTCATTCATTTCTATGGCGCCCTCCTCAAAATAGACTTTTAAATTTCTGTCTTTAGATAAAGAGTAGATGTTGTGTTCGATAGTAGAGATCCCACTATTACCCAAGACACAATGAACTCCAGTTATTTTTCCAGTCTCATCTTTAATAAGTTGGGAACTTTTGAGTTGCGGCAAGTATCCTAAAAGATGATATGTTATAGAAAGATCATGAGGTAAATGTATCCAAATAGTATTCACATCTTTGTGAGGATATCCCCATTGGTTACGTCTGCTATTTATGTTTATGACTTCACCTAGTTCTTTATTTTCTATTATATCCTTAATCTTTTCGATGCCTGGATGATATCTCCATTTATGCATTATAAAGATTTCTTGAAAAGGCTGATCTAAAAGCTGGTTAACATGAGATGCTTGATGGCTAAGTGGCTTCTCAATGAAGATGGGTTTGTTTTTTGATAAAAGTGCGAGTATGTTCTGGAAGTGTGCAGCTGTGATTGACGCGATGATATACCCATCATAATTAGAGTTTAAATGTTCGATATCTGGCACAACAGTATCGGCATTATACATCTTAGCATTTTGAATGCTAGAATCACTTTTCGCTACGACATGAACCGTGACATCTAGGTTTTTGAGATCTCTAAGAATCCATCGCCCCCACCTTCCACATCCTACAAGTGCAATTTTTAAGTTTTTAAAGTTGTTAGACATTCCTCTATATGCTGTATAGTTGCTCTAACAAGTCTTTGTAGGATTGTGCCTCTATGTCTTGTTCTGATAATAATGGAGGAGTATCACTAGTCAAAGCCCAACTGATGTCTAGATCTTGATCATTCCATAGGCACCCTAATTCGTCATTTTTATTCCAGTATTCACTTACGGAGTAGATGTGGGTGGAGTGCGTGCTGAAATAGAATCCATGACCTACACCTGGAGGGATTGTTATAAGGTATCTCTCTTTTCCAGAAATATTGAAGACTTCACTTTGATATTTCGAAGGCGATTCTCTTCTAAGATCTTTTAAGGCTAATTGCATAGATCCTTCCACTAACATTAGGTGGTCTGTATGGGTGTGATGTACATGAAAGCCCCTTAAGACATGCGGATTTGATTTTACATAGTTCCATTGGACAGGATGGCTTTCATCAAACCATTGATTCCTAAAAAGTTCAGATAATTCTCCTCTATCATCTTCATGCTTTTGAATAGGATGAATTCGAACTCCTTTGATGTGTGATTTTAGGATCATTAAACAGAAAATATTTTTTGGTTATGATGATTAGAACATACACCTATTATGCATCATAGCATGAACAACTTTTATGCCGTTTCGGAGAAAGACTCTAGGCGATATCTAATACCCGAGAACATTGAGATGGACAACCTAGTTATAGGTTGTTATTTGCGTGCCTCACACTGGCTGGATATCTATATTATTGTGGCATTATTCAGAAGGCTTCTTTAGGGGCTAAGGGTAGGGGCTTGATGAAAGCTAAGTCGAAGGAAAAATTAAGATATTTGAATCATTGTTATAGAGCCTTGGGCGGAGTTAAGAGGATGCTACTTTCAGTCATGAATCTCGTATAAGTTGACCTTTCAGAATTTGAATCTACATTTGCACTCGCTTTTAAAGCCAAGGACAGTTAAAGCAGCTATGTGAGAACTAGGTATAATCAATGAGCCATTCAGTTGAACTTATTTAATCAACAACCATAAATTTAGATGGATTTTAAGCAAATTATCAGTCATTGCAAAGAATACGGATTCATATACCAATCATCAGAGATCTATGACTCTCTCGCGGCAGTATATGATTATGGACCATATGGAGTAGAGCTGAAGAATAATATCAAGCAGTACTGGTGGAAGTCGATGGTACAGATGCATGATAATATAGTCGGTATCGATGCTGCCATCTTTATGCACCCCAAGACGTGGAAGGCTAGTGGTCATGTCGATGCATTTAACGATCCGCTTGTTGATAATAAGGATAGTAAGAAGAGGTACCGCGCAGATCAGCTTGTAGAAGGGTATGCTGAGAAGATAGAGGGGAAAATCCAAAAAGATGTCGATAAGGCACGTAAGAGATTTGGTGATGATTTTGATGAAGCACAGTTTCGATCTACTAATGGAAGAGTGTTAGAGCGCCAAGCGAAGATCGATGATGCGATGACAAAGCTCGGTAATCTCATGAGGGATGGCGACATGGCTGGCTTGAAGCAGCTGATCGAAGATCTAGAGATCGCATGTCCTGAAAGTGGTAGTCGTAACTGGACGGATGTGCGTCAGTTCAACTTGATGTTTTCGACCCAGCTCGGGAATATCGCTGGAGAAGAAGACAAGCTCTATCTGCGACCAGAGACAGCACAAGGCATCTTTGTGAACTATCTGAATGTCCAAAAAACAACCCGTCAGAAGCTTCCCTTTGGTATCGCGCAGATCGGTAAGGCTTTTCGTAATGAGATCGTCGCTCGACAGTTCATCTTTCGTATGAGAGAATTTGAGCAGATGGAGATGCAGTACTTCATCAAGCCAGGTACAGAGATGGAAGTCTACGATCACTGGAAGGCCACTCGGCTCAACTGGCACAAAAACTTAGGGGTCCCAGAAGATCACCTGAGGTACCATGACCACGATAATCTAGCGCACTATGCCAATGCCGCAGTAGATATAGAGTTCAAGTTTCCATTTGGATTTAGAGAGTTGGAGGGTATCCATAGTCGTACTGACTTCGATCTAAAGAGTCATCAAGAGCTATCTGGTAAGAAGCTACAGTACTTCGATCCTTTATCTAATGAAAACTATGTCCCGTACGTGGTCGAAACTTCGATAGGTTGTGATCGCATGTTTCTTGCACAGATAAGTCTCGCCTTGCAGGAAGAGACTGTACCTGATGCAGATGGTAAGGAGTCTACACGTACAGTGATGAAGTTACATCCTGCGGTAGCGCCTGTTAAGTGTGCCGTACTTCCGCTTCTCAAGAACAAGGAGCCACTCGTGAATGCCGCTAAAGACGTCGTCAAAAAACTAAAGCCTTATGTCAATGTCCAATATGATGAGAAGGATGCTATCGGCAGGCGATATCGACGACAGGATGCGATCGGTACACCTTTTTGTGTGACGGTAGATTTTGATACGCTTGAGGATAATACAGTCACGATCCGAGATCGAGATACGCTCCAACAACAAAGAGTAAGTATCGATGCACTTGCGCAAATGATCACTGCGAAGGTTGATATGGCGCAGTTGATGGGGTAATAAGAAAAGCCTTCTACTTGGCTTAGTAAAAATTTTGTCCTGCTAATACTCGCTCATAGGCCTTTGGTATTGTCGAATAGATAATTCCTCGATTGACTTTTAATCTTCACGGTGATAAAATCTCGGCTTTTTTCGTTGTGCTCTCACGCCATAGGCGTGATGCGCGCACCTAGCCGCTACGAGAATTTATTCTTAGGGCGAGTCGCATGAGGACGTTTCACGCTTACGCGTGATTCAAAATGTATCGGCACAAATTCAATGTGCGAGGCGCTCGACTGGAGTTAGTACAATTCCTTGGCCAAATAGCTTCATCAAACTGCTATGGACTCCTTCATCCATCTCCTTGGTCTTATTGGGATACAAAAAGAAACAGAAGATTAATAGGTCCAACTTGTTGATATGATCTTCACCGAGGGTCTGAAGGATGACCCTTAGGTCTATACCGTGTGCCTCTGCGATTTGCTCAGAAGTCAAGTCGCTCACTGATGGGTAGTCCAATCTCGGATGGTGCCAGACAAAGGTCATGATGGCTACGAGGAGAGAAATATTTACGTAAGTGGCAGGCTGAACGAATCCGTTAACAACTAACTCCTTAGATAAGATCACTACTCCGTCTTCACGATTAAGTTCTACCGAGTGCAAGGTCTGGACATTAGGTGATCCGAAAGGATGGTTATAAAGTACGATATAGTCGAGCTCGGGATAGGTGAGCTCGGGAAGTGTCCTGCCTACTCTGATAAATTCATGTGCGATCACGCCTTTGATATCTTCTTCTAACTGATAGTCTTTATCTGCCTTGAGGGTGAACTCTTTTGTTCTGATAAATATGGAAAGTGCGGATTCAAAAAGCCCCTTGTCTCTGGAGGACAGTTGATTGTAAAAAGGTGAAAACCTTGTCATCCATGCTTTGACAGGAGCATCTAACCGAGGAGGGCGCTTTTTCCACCACCACTGATCGATCTGGTTATGGAAGACATATAAAAGTGCTAGGGCAACCAAGCATCCTAACACCACGAGGGTCATCGGACCTTCGAAATCAAAGCTGCTATAGGAAAAAGCGAGGATCAGTGCTAAGGCAAAAGGGAAAGCGAGGATACGTGCTAATGACTGCGTCATGGGTAGAAAACGAGACTTGTACTATGCTCAGTGTGTTATGATAAGCGACTTTATCGATTGATTTATGGTATATAGGAACGCTCTATATCATCAAAAAACTCAAATGACCTCCTCACATTTTTCTCCCAATATGGCCACTCATGGCTGCCTTCTAACTCATCAAACTGATGTTTGATATGCCGCTGTAAAAGATAGTCGTGCAAGGCCCGATTGCCATCTATTAATTGGTCTGTTGTGCCGCAGTCAAATCGCATAGGCGGCAGATCAGTCATAGTCGATATTAACTCGTCTATAGATGTGATACCTTTTAGTTCTTGCCACAGAGACCAGTCTTCTTCTACAAATTGAGTCATTTCGTCAATGTGTGTGATGGCAGAATGTGCACTGATCGCCTGATATCTATCATATTGGAGTCCAATCCAAAAAGCTCCCCAACCACCCATCGATAATCCTCCTATATAGAATCGACTTTCTTGGCTTACCTGATCTATCTCTTGCTCGATCAGTTGTGGAAGCTCTTCGCCGATCCAAGCCTCATAGTTTTCTACTCCATGATCCACATACCCACTTCCATCGCCCCACAGCCCATCAGAGGGAGTAACTAAGATGAAGGGTTTAACTTCTTGACTTCGGATCATATGTTGTAGAGTCTGATAAGCTCCTGCACCCATATTCCAAGAGAAGTGACTGCCATAGACGCCATGTAGTAAGACGATGACAGGAACATCAGATTGAGATTTCGCTTCTTCTGGTATAAAGACGGAGCAGTCTACACGCTTGTGCAGTGCTGGACTTTTGCAGGTGATCTGTCTGATGCCTCCCAGCTCATATTTAGGGTTCGATATTCTTGTGGTGCGAAATATGCTCATGAGAGGTTTTCGATAGACAAAGTCTAATGTTTGTTAACTTAATGATCTGAGGTTTAAATTTACATGAATACACAAAGCATGAGAAAATTATTAATCATCACAGGAGATGGAGGTGAGAGTTATGAGACGCTCTATGCTATGCATCGATTTCAGGAGGCTAATTGGGCAACCACAGTAGCGGCTCCATCTAAGAAAGCACTCAATCTTGTTATCCATGATTTTGAGCCTGGGTGGGATACCTACATCGAGCGCAAAGGATACTATGTGGAGTCTGATATAGCGATAACAGATGTGGATCCTCAGGATTATGAAGCGGTCTTGTTAATCGGAGGAAGGGCTCCGGAGTTTTTAAGAAATGATCAGAATACCATCGATATCGTCCGGCACTTTTCGGATCATGATAAATTCATATTTGCCATATGTCATGGTATCCAGATACTGGTGACGGCTGGATTAGTAAGGGATAAAAGGATCACTTGCTATGAGCATGTCAAGTTTGAGGTAGAAAGTTGTGGTGGCACCTTCATTGGTAAAGATGAAGCTGTTAGAGATGGGAAGATTGTTACTGGGCAGACGTGGCAGTCTCATCCTGAATTTTATCGGCTTGTGTTCGAGTGTTTAGCTGAGTAGAGGGGTAAGAGTAGAGTGAAGAGTTTTGAATGTCACAATAAAGGGTACTATCAAACAAGAAAGATGAAAGGCATCGGACAATGGAACCCAGATATTGATGGTGAGAGATGCCCCTTTGCCATAATTACCCAGAAGATAGAGGCTTACATGGTTTTAGAGAATGTTGGTAAGAGGATAACGGATGAAGTTCCTGAAGCTCCTATATTTACTATTCATGATGCAGTCTATACAATTCCTAAGTATGATATCAAATTAATTATACTGAGTGAATTTAAGGCTGTATTTCACCAAAGGGTATCTTTAAAAGTGCAGCGAGCCGATGGCTAAGAAAGACCTATTATCCTCGAAGTTGTTATGTTTTTTTATCGATAAGAACGAGACATGTTCATGTCTAGTCCTAGACTACGAATGATGCTTAGAAATCACTATAGAGGTTCCAAGAGATGCTAAATTTGTTACAGAATGAACGTAGTGTCACAGCTGTCTAAAAACTAATCTCTAACACAACGAACGGACATACCTAACTTCTTATCTTCCCTACGCCTAAGTATATCAGTTTGAAGACTGTTTACATCTCTATTCCAAGCATCATCACTGCTCGACTCCGTACTACTCCACCAGTAGCCCTCATCCCCAATAGAGGAAAATCCGAAAATAGAACGCGCACCACCCGGAAGTCCAGTAAAGCCGCTGACATTCGTAGCTCCTAAGTTAGGTGCAGACCAGTGAGTAAAACCCTCTTCCTTAATCTTTCCTCCAGCAATAATTTCGCCTCCCAAATAAGCTGTTAGCGTCGTCCATTCTCCATCTGATGGTACATGCCAGTCAGTTGGGCATAATTTAGCTGTATTCACGGCATGCCAATTGTATAACTTCCCGTAAGGTGATTCATTACTGTTGTCATTATCATACCAGCACCAAGCTCCAGAATTTAATACTGCCCAAATCGCATCACTTGTTACTGCATCGATTGTTGTTTCATCATTATACTTACTTGTCCTTAGATTTTCTGTCATCCATTCTTGAGTACCGATCGTTATTGTTTTATAGACATTCCCATCTACATCGCTAACAGTTCCTACCTTCATATTTCCTGTTAAGGATACCCATATTATGCCGTTCCAGCCTTCAAAATCAGCACCTGTCCAACGAATTGTACCTGGCGTAGGAGTAGCATCTTCTGAATCTGCAATTATGATTGCGCCTTCGATCTCCATTTTTTCTTGGCTGTATATTTCGCAACTTGAAACCAATAGGAGAAGCGTAGAGAGTAATTTTGCGTACATTTTAACATCCTGCATTGTTATCATATCAATGATTCTTTATTTATTTCGATAAAAGTAAGGGTAGGCAGTATGTCCAAACCCATACTTTTGGGTGGTGAAGGGTTGCTATTATTATCAGCAAATTATACATAGAGGCTACTCAGAAATGAGACAGTACTGTGTAGTAATGTAAAAGACGTAAAAAGAGCCTCTATCAGTCCTGATTTATACCTTTTCTTTGACCCTCCATAGTATAAATCTAAAGCAGCTCTAAAAAGTCTATGGATTGTTATCTGTAAATTGGGATATTACTTATAAGAGGACTTTGATAGCCTTGGTGCTTGTCATTATCGCTATCCAAGTTGTTTGGATTTATCAAGTAGTTAATGTTCTGAATATTTCAGAAGTAGATGTTGTTCCGCAAATATATTTTTACTAGATCTAGCCTAATATCCTTAGGTTGTTCTCCTCAGATTTTTCCATAAAAAGAAAAAGCCCAGCAAATGCTGAGCTTCACAATATTGATGTGGTACCTCCAGGAATCGAACCAGGGACACATGGATTTTCAGTCCATTGCTCTACCAACTGAGCTAAGGTACCGTGCTGCCCCAAACGTCTCTAGGGCCCTCACTTTTTCAAGAAAGGACTGCAAATTTATCTTCTTTTTGGGATGATGCAAGTCTTTCGATGAAGTTTAGACCTAGTGAGTTATGAAATAGATAAAGAAGTCACTGACCCTCTGAAGGTTATGTAGGAGGAGAAGCAAGATAAATTCGGATAGAATATAGGATTTGGAACGCCTTAATCTGTTCGCGATTCGCACACTTTAAGTGCCTAATACACCTTACTCATTAGAGTGAGCACATGCTGAAAACGAGAAAGAAAGTAAAAGTGATCAGATTAAGAATAACTTGTAACAGGTCAAAAATTCAGGAATACTCAGAAAATCTAACTGATGAGTGAAATAGTCATATATCGAGATTCTAGTAATCAAATTGACTTAAATGTCCAATTGGATGGAGAAACCGTTTGGTTAACGCAGAAACAAATGTCAGAACTTTTGATACCACCCCTCAGAACATCACGATTCATCTAAAATCAGTCTTCTCAGAGGGTGAATTAGATGAAAATTCAACTTGTAAGGATTTCTTACAAGTTCGGGAAGAAGGAAAAAGGAAGCAATAACAAACTCTGTTGACTCTATTGAGAAAACAAAATAAAAATACGAACTGTGGATAGGATGCCAGCATATAACACTATTTAAGAATGCATTTCGGAAACAACGACTTTCATTTTCACTAACTATATAGATTAGATATCTTTGTAATATGAAAACGTATAGGTCGATCATAGAGTCGCCAGTGGGCACTTTGCTTTTAGAGGCAAATGATGAAGGCATAACTTCTTTAGCCTTCTCCGATAACATACAAGTACTTGGCGGCCAATCTAATGACCATATCGTTGCTGCAGAACTCCAGTTGCAAGAGTACTTTAATGGTGTCAGAGAAGATTTTGATCTTCCACTATCACTGGATGACCATCCACCTTTTTATCAGAAAGTTTGGCAAGAACTGCAGCAAGTACCTTATGGTGATACCAAGTCTTATCTAGAGATTGCGACATCACTAGGTGATCCAAAGTCTGTAAGAGCAGTAGGAACTGCCAATGGCAAGAACCCCATTGCTATCATCGTACCATGTCATAGAGTGATCGGTAGTAATGGTAAACTGGTAGGTTATGCATGGGGCATCGATACTAAGAGGTGGTTGCTCAGACATGAGATAGCCCACAGCCCTGTGCCAGAGCACCTTTTATTCTGACTTTCTAGTCTTTCTGTCCAACATCGGCTGCCTCGTATACGTATTATAAAGAGCAGCAACATAGTAGAGCTATGAGAATATTATATCTATCCTTATTTGTCTTTGCATTCTCCTTTATAGCTTGTAACGATGAAGCTGAAGAGTGTGAGACTGGTATTTCTCAAGAAGCAGATAGCCAGAAGTTGGATCAACTATTATCGGAGATACTTGAATTATCTCGTAGTGAAGAATGTATTGATCCATCGGACTGGACATTCGCGCCTTTTGGAAGTAAAGCCTGTGGAGGGCCACAAGGCTATGTTCCTTTTAGTAATGCCATTGATAGAGATGAGTTTCTTAGACTCGTAGCTATGCTAACTACAGCCGAAGCTGAATTCAACATTGACTATCAGGTAATCAGTGATTGTGCCTTAGTTAATCCACCTTCTTCCATCATATGTCGAGCTGGCGCGCCAGTGATGCTATTGCAGTGTCCTTCTTTAGAAGGAGATGTCGAATCTCCTTGTAATGATATCCCACCCACAGATGAAGAGTGCGATGCGGCCTTTTCTAGATGGTTTTATGTAAGAGCTCAAAATGCTTGTGCATTACTGGAATATAGTGGATGCGAGCTCTACGGCTTTGAATCCCAAGAAGAGTGTGATGCCTGCTTGTGTGCAGAAGGATGATTAGCTGCCTATCTTGGGCGGCAATATGGAAGTAAGGCGCAGAGAAGATGATCATATCGTAGCACGGACAAGAGCGTGGATCCAGTCATTTATCGTGGGTCTAGATATTTGTCCATTTGCTTCGAGCGTGTTAGATAATATTCTTTATGATGTGCTCCATGAAGTCGATCCGATGCCGATGATTAATCAGATAGTCGAGATGGCTACGATGATCCATCAGCCTGGTACTATTAAGACAGCCTTTCTGATTACTCCTGACATCGATATGTCCTTTTCAGATTTTTATGCGCTTTCGCAAATATTACAAGATGCTGTCAATCACCGATATCCAGAGCAGTATGTATTAATTGCCTTTCACCCTGACTTTAGATATGAAGGCACAGAGATAGATCATACCTCTAATGCTGTGAATAGATCTCCCTTTCCTATGATCCATGTCCTTTCCTCCCAAAGCTTGAATGATGTAACTACTGATAAGGATATGGGCGCTGCCATCGCTCATGCTAACCAAGTGAAGCTCGCATCGATGGACTGGAGTGTCCTTCATGAGAAATATGGCGTACCACTCAACCAAGAACGATGAAACAATACGCCTTTTACATAGTGTTTTTTGGGGCTCTACTATCCAGTACAAGTGGACTGTTCGTAGAGAATATGTCTGAAGACCTAGCGGCTACCAGTAGAGCTTGGATAAGAATGATAGTGCCAGTAGGCTTAGTCGGCATGTACCTGATCTATAAAAGACGCAATGTCTTTAGAGCACAGTCAAAGACGATGATGATCGGGTCGCTGATTAATAGCGTACGCATGACTTTCTTCTTCCTGACTTTTATGTTTACTACGATGTCTAAGGCGGTGATTGTTTTTTATACATGGCCTTTATTCGCCACTTTGTTAAGTATCGTTATCCTGAAAGAACAGGTAAGTAGAAAAGAACTATTCATCTTATTCGCTTCATTTGCCGGTGTGCTGGTCATCTGCTATGACCAAGAGCTCTCCTTAGCTAATCATGATCTTCTTGGTCTAGGTGCAGGTGTGATCACTGCCTTCTTATACAGTTGTACTGTGATCTTTTTTAAGCAAGGATCAGAGGAGTACAATCCGGTTGAGACTATTTTTTACCAAAACATAGTTGGAGCTGTAGCTTTCCTTCCCTTTATGTTTTTTAATTCTCCTCCTACCTCTCAAGACTGGGCCTTATGTATCGGACATGGGACCGTCATAGGAGTGGTCATGTTTATGATGTTTTTCTTTGGTCTCAAACATATGCCTGCCTCACGAACTTCTATGATTACATATGTCGAAGTGATAGGTGGTATACTGCTGGGCTACTTTGTACTTCATGAGGAGATTAGTCTTCCGATGATCATAGGTGCTTGCATCATACTAGGGGGATCGGTGTTACTGAGGACATTGAAGGTAAGTCAGTAGATGTAGGAGATAGTACATGATCATGTATGGTACATATATGTGTACTATAATTTTTTAGCTGCATAACTAAGAACTCAAGAACCTAAGAACATAGGAACACAACAACCTAACCTCCCTATATTTGCACACTGATACGACATCATGAAGATTTCTCTTAATTGGTTAAAAGACTATATCGATATTCCATCCTCTCCTGAAGAGCTCAGTGAGATTCTTACTGACATAGGACTGGAGGTAGAAGGTGTAGAAGAAGTGCAAAGTGTACCTGGTGGACTAGCAGGCTTGGTTGTAGGTGAGGTGCTCACTTGTGGTAAGCATCCTAATGCCGATCGACTCTCTGTCACCACTGTTGATGTAGGAGGTGCAGAACCACTACACATCGTATGTGGTGCACCTAATGTAGCCGCCGGACAGAAAGTAGTAGTAGCTACTCCCAATACTAAAATCTATCCAACAGAAGGAGATCCATTTGTCATCAAGAAGGGCAAGATCCGAGGCGAGGTATCAGAAGGGATGATCTGCGGAGAAGATGAGATCGGTCTTGGAGATAAGCACGATGGTATCATGGTACTGCCTGGAGATACTAAGATTGGATCTGCTGCGGCTGACGTATTTGACATAGAGACAGATGTCGTATACGATATCGGCCTTACGCCTAATCGATCAGACGCGACATCTCATATCGGTGTGGCAAAAGATCTACTTGCTTATTATAAATATCATGGCCATCAGGATGCAGTATTAAAATATCCAGATGCAGATATCGCTTCGCACGATTATGACAAAACTGTAGAAGTAGAAATAAAAGATACCAAAGGTTGCCCTCGTTTCTCGGGCGTGGTGATCGGTGATCTTACCATCGGCCCTTCACCTGAGTGGATGCAACGACGTCTTCGTTCGATAGGAGTACGTCCTATCAATAATGCTGTAGACATCACTAATTATGTCCTACACGAGTATGGACAACCTCTTCACGCATATGATCTCACTTACGTAAATGATGATAAAATCATCGTTCAGTGCCTACCAGAGGGATCAAAGTTTGTCACACTCGATGAGAAAGAAAGATCTCTTCACGCAAAAGACTTGATGGTTTGCGATGGTCAGAATAATGGTATGTGTATAGCAGGCGTATTTGGAGGTATCAAAAGCGGTGTCACCGATGTAACAAAGGAGATATTTTTAGAGGCAGCACACTTCGATGCACAGCAACTAAGAGAAACAAGCACACGACACCTTCTGAGGACCGATGCTGCTAAGTGCTTTGAAAAGGGAGCAGATCCGAGTCAGACACTAACTGCTACCAAAAGAGCGGCAGCACTTTTACAAGAATATGCAGGAGCAAAGGTGAGTAGTAATTTTACTGATCACTATCCAGAGGAGATAGCACCAAAGAGGATCCAAGTAGGGTATAATAAGATCACGGAGATCATAGGGTATGAGATATCACTTCAAGAAATAGAGAAGATCCTTTTAGCGATGGAGATCGCTATAGTAAGTAAGGATGATCATACGATCACAGTAGACATCCCGACTAACAAGGCAGATGTTACGCGTGAAGCAGATGTTATCGAGGAGATCTTGAGGATTTATGGATTTAACAAGGTGCCGATACCTACCAAAGTCCAGATGAGTGTAAGTCACACTCCTCGTATGAACAGAGTTGCTCTGCGCCGTCTCATCAGCAACACCCTGATCCACCAAGGCTATCATGAGATGATGGGACTATCTCTGATACCTTCTACTTATTATGATCATGATGAAGAACTCAAAAAGCAGGTAGTCATCATCAATAATACAAGCAACATACATCTCGATGCTATGCGTCCAGAGATGATGATATCAGGACTTTTGAGTGTCCAACATAATGTGAATCGTCAGCAAAAATCTCTACCACTATACGAACTAGGAAGGAGTTATCAGAAGGCCGAAGAAGGATATAATGAAACTGAATTTTTGACACTTTTCAGAACTGGAGAAGAGCACGCTAAAGATTGGCAGCAAGTAACCAGTCCTACGAGTTTCTACGATCTCAAGAAGAGCGTACATGCTTTATTCGATCGCCTCGGTATCACATCTTATCAGGTAAGTGAACTGGAAGATAGTAGGTTTGCTTATGGTCTCAAGTATCACAGAGGATCTCAAGTTCTTGCCAACTTAGGAGCAGTATCACATCCTATAGCTCAAAAAGCGGATGTCGACCAAGAAGTCTTTTATGCAGAGTGCCCTATCGCATCGCTGCTTAAGGCAGCGAGTAAAGTAAAGCACCAACAAAAAGAAATATCTAAGTTTCCATCGAGTAGCAGAGATCTTGCTCTTGTGCTGGACGAAGGCGTGACCTTTGATAAGGTCATTACTATTATATCTAAGGCTGGCGGCAAATTACTGGCAGAGGCATTCTTATTTGATATCTATCGAGATAAAAAGCATCTAGGAGAAGGTAAGAAGTCGTATGCTATCAGGTTGATCTTTGAAGATCCTGATCAGAGTCTGAAGGATAAAGTGATCGATAAGATAGTCGGAAAGATGATGCATGGTCTTGAAAAAGATCTTGGTGCTCAGCTGAGATAAGAAGCATTTACGAAAGTGGACGAATCATAAAAGTCCGTATGGTGACAATAGGATAAAACCGAGCTTGCAGGGGTTTTAACCATTGAAACGCAAAAATTGATGTATTTTTCAAGTTGAAAGTGTATGAAGCGCTTAATTGAAAGAATAGCCGGTTTAGAGAACTCCGTAGAGATACTTGTCAAGAAACTGACATCTCTAAAGGAAGAAAACCAAATATTATTAGAGCAAAAAGAGCGTTTGATACATGAATTAAATCAACTGAAGGGAGGTTTAGATCATGAGAGTCACGAGACCCTCGGAGTGGCGGTAGAGAAAAAAAATAGCGAAAGCGATATAAAAGTTGAAGTATTGAGACAAGAGTTAGATCGGTGTATTTTAGAGGTCGAGGCTTGTATAAAGATGCTGTAGATTATGGATGAAAGAGCAGAAGTAGTCCACGTAAATGTCTTTGGCCGGGATTATCCCGTTAAGTGCACTCCAAAAGAAGGCGAAGAACTTAAAGGAGTAGAAAAAGATATCAATCGACAGCTCAATCAATATCGCTTAAAATATGTGCAGCTAGATAAGCAAGACTGTTTATCTATGGCATTGATAGAAAATCTTATGGAAAAGTGGCAATCATCAGATGGAGATCTGGTAGATGCATGCCACACTAAGATAGATCGCTTGGAAGCCATGATGGCTCCGTTTCTTACCGACTAGTTAAGTCTCTTTTCAGATGGTATCCTAGATGTATCTGAACTCACAGGAGTTATGGTACTACAGGAGACTATTATATAACAGATGATTGCTATGTAGATAGCAGTCTATAAAAGAGTATTTGAAGTATGGAATTAATTGGAGGACTCTTAGGAGGAGGAGTAGTCGGACTAATTGTCGGTTTTTTGGTGATGAACTTTTTTGTTAAAAAGATGCAGAAATCCAAGGTCGATGAGATGAACAAGAAGGCTGACTTGACTCTACAAGAAGCAAAGATCACTGCCAAAAGAATACAGGAAGAAGCAGGGATCAAGGCAGACAAACTTCTTTCTAATGCTGAAAGCAAGCACGACAGCATTAAAAAGAAAAAAATACGCGAAGCGAAAGACCGCTACGCTGAGATGAAGTCTAAATGGGAAAGCGAAAAGGCTGAGAAGATGATCGCTATCAAGGATCGTGAGATGGAAGTCAAAACGATGGAAGGCGATCTCACGAGAAAGCGTAAAGATCTCGAAGCTGAAGCAGAAGGATTAGAGCATAAAGAAGCTGAGATCAAGAGTATCAAGACCAATCTTGAAAAACAGCTTAAAGTAGTCAGCAAGAGAAAAGAAGAGCTAGATAAGTCAAACGAAAAGTTCATAGCTCAACTAGAGACAGTTGCGAAGATGGATGAAGCCGAAGCGAAGGAAAAACTCCTAGAGGCAGTGAAAGCAAAAGCAGAGACAGCTGCTCTTTCATTAGAAAAAGACATTATATCGGAAGCTAAAGCCAATGCTAATAAGCAAGCTAAAAAAATCGTCATTCAATCTATCCAACGGATGTGTGCGGAGTATACGATCGAGAATACCGTGTCAGTATTTAATCTAGATTCTGATGATATCAAGGGCCAGATAATCGGGCGTGAGGGTAGAAATATCCGAGCTATAGAATCAGCCACAGGTGCAGAGCTTGTGGTCGATGATACACCAGAAGCTATCATCATATCATCTTTTGATCCAATCCGCAGAGAGATCTGTAGGTTGTCTCTTAAGAGGTTAGTGGCTGACGGAAGGATCCATCCTGCTAAGATCGAAGAGGTAGTAGCAAAGGTGAAAAAGCAGCTTAATGAGCAGATTGTTGAGATCGGCGAGCGTACAGTTATAGATCTCGACTTACATGGATTACATCCTTATCTTATCAAGATGGTAGGAAGGATGAGATTTAGATCTTCGTATGGACAAAATCTTTTGAAGCACTCTATAGAGACTGCTCATCTATGCGCTACTATGGGTGCTGAGTTAGGGTTGAGTAATAAGCAAATAAAACTAGCAAAGCGGGCAGGCCTGCTGCATGATATAGGTAAGGTGGCAGAAGAAGATTCTGAATTACCACATGCACTTCTAGGCATGCAGATCTGCGAAAAGCACAAAGAACATCCAGCAGTACTCAATGCTGTAGGCGCTCACCACGACGAGATAGAGATGAATAACATTATCTCGCCGATCGTCCAAGCTTGTGATGCGATCTCGGGTGCAAGACCTGGTGCCAGAAGGGAGATCCTCGAAAGTTATCTTAAGCGTATCGGAGAGCTCGAAGAAGTGGCGATGTCTCATGATGGTGTTGAAAAGGCATATGCCATACAGGCAGGTCGCGAGTTAAGAGTAGTAGTTGAGAGCGATAAGGTGACCGATCAACAATCTGAAGAGCTGGCATTTAAGATCTCACAGAAGATCCAAGATGAGATGCAATATCCAGGTCAAGTGAAAGTGACAGTGATCAGAGAGAAGCGGGCGACGGCTATAGCGCGATAAGAGTCTTTACAACAAACAGAAGAGCAACCAGATAAAGTTTGGCATGCCATCCCGCATGCCAAACTTTAATGGGCGAATCAAGTTAAAATAAAGGCTCGAATTGGGCTATAAATTATGCCAATTGGACTCCTGTCTAAGTGTGTGATTATCCCTACATTTGCGGCGATTTACAAGAGCTAAGTAATACTCGTAAACCCGCTTGATTTGGCATATTCAATCAAAACTCTTTTTAGATTTCTTCTAGTCTGTTTGATATCATTTCAGGTAGGTCATCTCCTTGCTGCTGATGCCGTAGTGGCTGAGTCAGCGACTATCCATGATGACCAAGGACACGATCATGATCATCACGGGCACGACCATAGTAGCCATGATCACGGACACGATCATGGAGACGACGGGCATGGAGATCATCAGGAGTACAGCTATGACGATTATTCCAATTCTTGTGGCACGCCTGCAGTACCCTATCATCCGCATGGATATGATCCTACAGGTACAGCGATACATCACATCAGTGATGCTAACGTCTATACGATACTAGACTGGATCAGAATTCCACTACCCACTATTTTGTGGAGCAAGGAAGATGGATTGAAGACTTTTATGTCTAGTAAGTTTGGCCCTGGTCACCACGATGATGGTCATCATGGATATCATGGCTATGTCATGCATCACGGTGCGATATATCGGGTCTTGTGTCCAGATTATAGAACTAAGGATCATTTTGACGTTGAGGGTTTCAATCCAAAAAAATCTAAGACTACAGAAGGAAAAGAGATCGATAAGACCTACGCAGTTATAGGTGGTAAAGCATATGAACTAGAGCAAAAGACGATCTGGGATGGAGGTATGTTGGGTGGAGGAGTAACATCCTTTTATGACCTAAGCCTCACCAAGAATGCCGTGTCTATGTTACTTATCTCCTTGCTGATGTTTTGGTTATTCAGAAGAGCAGCGGGAGCTTATAAAAATAGAGAGGGGCAAGCTCCTAGTGGCGTCCAATCATTCTTAGAGCCCATGGTACAGTTTGTAAGAGACGAGGCAGCTATACCATTTATCGGAGAAAAGAAATACGAAAAGTATCTACCGATGCTTTTAGCGATATTCTTTTTTATCCTCGGTCTCAATCTATGGGGACAGGTGCCTTTCTTGGGTAGCACAAATGTCACAGGAAGTTTGACAGTCACAATGATCTTGGCAGTCATTGTTTTTCTAGTTGTCACTTTTGTTGGCAATAAGCACTACTGGCAGCATATATTTTGGATGCCTGGTGTGCCTATCTTCTTAAAGCCTTTACTAGCGGTCGTAGAGATTATGGGCATGTTTATCAAGCCATTGACGCTGATGTTACGTTTGGCTGGAAATATAAGTGCAGGACACATAGCCATCTTAAGCTTTATAGGATTGATTTTCATATTTGGAAATGCGGGTGAAAGCATAGGTGGAGGAACTATAGGTACTGCATTAGCAATACCATTGACATTATTTATGATGGCTATTGAGTTGATCGTAGCTTTTATACAAGCATTTGTTTTTACAGTATTAACAGCGTCATATATCGGAGCTGCTACTGAAGAACATCACGATCATCATTAAAAAGTATTTTAACTATTTACATATAAAGATTCTGAAATGACAGGAACATTAGCAGCAATAGGAGCAGGATTAGCAGTTATCGGAGCAGGTATCGGACTTGGCCAGATAGGTGGTAAATCTGTTGAAGCTATTGCAAGACAACCTGAAGCTTCTGGAGATATCAGAGGAGCAATGATCTTGATGGCAGCCTTTATCGAGGGTGCAGCATTGATCGCTATTCTTCTTTCAATCTTCGTTGCAGGGTAGAAGAAATTCTATGATTTATCAAACCGACCAAATGCGGTTGGCAAAGTAGTCGGTTTGATTTTTTCAGATTCTAATTAGAAAGTAAAGACTCATGATATATTTAGTTTCATTTGCTCCTCTGCAGCCTACACCAGGTCTTGCTTTGTGGTCGCTTATCATCTTTTTACTGTTTTGGTTTTTAATGTCTAGATACGCTTTTAAGCCAATCATGCAAGGGTTGAAAAAGCGTGAAAATGATATTCAATCTGCGCTAGACGAAGCAAAAAAAGCCAAGGAGGAAATGTCTAACCTCAAAGCGGAAAATGAAAACTTGCTTCAGCAAGCTAGAGAAGAAAGAACGGCTATGCTCAAAGAGGCCAAGGACGCTAAGACACAGATCATCGCAGAAGCTAAAGAAAAGGCGAAGTCAGAAGCAAATAAAATCATCTCTGATGCAAGATTAGAAATCGAAAATCAGAAGAAAGCTGCTATTGCAGATGTCAAGAATCAAGCTGGCACGTTAGCACTAGATATCGCCGAGAAAGTCCTCAGAAAAGAACTTAAAGGTGATACTGAGCAAGTTGCCTATGTCAATACATTAGTAAAGGAAATAAGCAGTAACTAGTATGTCTGGGATTAGGATAGCAACGCGTTATGCAAAGTCAGTACTGGATCTTGCCATCGAGCAAGGTAAGTTAGATCGTGTTGTCCAAGATATACAGCTCTTTCAAGATGCTATCCAACATCGAGATCTTTATCTCATGATCAAGAGTCCGATCATCAATGGAGATAAGAAGAAGGCAGTATTTAAGGCGCTTTTCGACGACAAGGTAGATCCACTGACTTCTTCATTTTTCGAGATAATCATCAAGAAAAGTAGAGAAAGCGCACTTCCAGAGATATGCTCTGCTTTTATGGATCAATACAAGAAGCATAAAGGTATCACGACGGCTACGGTTACCACTGCCTCTGCTATAGATGATAATCAATTAGAAACGATCAAAGCAGAGATGCAGAGACTAGGATTAGCAGACGGTACCGTTGAAATAATTAAGAAAGTAGACCCAGAGATAATAGGTGGATTTGTCCTCGAAGTAGAAGACAAATTATATGACGCGAGTATAAAAAGTAAACTCGCTGAGATGAAACAGAATATACTAGACAACTCATATATCAAATCTTTATAACAACAGATCATGGTAGGTATTAAGCCAGATGAAATATCAGCGATTCTTAAGCAGCAGCTAGCTGGTGTAAGTTCAGCTACAGAACTTGAAGAAATAGGAACTGTCCTTCAGGTAGGAGACGGTATCGCTCGTATTTATGGATTGACAGGAGTTCAAGCAGGAGAGCTGGTTGAATTTGAGACTGGAGTCCAGGCAATCACTCTGAATCTAGAGGAAGATAACGTAGGTGTTGTACTTCTCGGTGAGGGTGATGGTATCCGTGAAGGTTCCAAAGTGAAAAGAACCAAGAAGATTGCCTCTATCAATGTAGGTGAAGGATACGTCGGTCGTGTTGTGAATCCGTTAGGAGAGCCCATCGATGGAAAAGGCCCTATCACAGGCGAGAAATATGAGATGCCTATCGAGCGCAAAGCTCCTGGTGTAATATATAGACAACCAGTAAATGAACCTCTTCAGACAGGTGTAAAGGCCATAGATGCCATGATACCTATCGGTAGGGGACAGCGGGAGTTGATCATCGGTGATAGACAGACTGGAAAGACTGCGATTGCCATAGATACGATTATCAACCAGAAAGAATTTTATGATAGAGGCGAGCCTGTATACTGCATATATGTAGCGTCAGGACAAAAGGCTTCTACTGTGGCGCAAGTAGCAAAGTCTCTTGAAGAGAATGGAGCGATGGCCTACACGGTCATAGTGAGTGCATCAGCTTCAGATCCAGCACCGCTGCAATACTATGCACCATTTGCAGGAGCAGCTATCGGCGAGTTTTTTAGAGATACTGGAAGACCTGCACTGATCATATATGATGACTTAAGTAAGCAAGCAGTAGCATATAGGGAGGTATCACTATTGTTGAGAAGGCCTCCAGGACGTGAGGCGTATCCGGGTGATGTCTTCTATCTACATAGCCGTCTCTTAGAAAGAGCAGCAAAGATCGTAGATAACGATGGTATCGCTAACGATATGAATGACTTGCCAGATAGTCTGAAAAATGCTGGTCTTGTAAAAGGTGGAGGGTCTCTTACTGCACTTCCTATCATCGAGACGCAAGCAGGTGATGTATCTGCATATATCCCAACTAATGTGATCTCGATCACTGACGGTCAGATCTTCCTTGAATCTAATCTCTTTAATGCAGGTGTTCGACCAGCGATCAACGTAGGTATCTCGGTATCACGTGTGGGTGGTAGTGCTCAGATCAAATCGATGAAAAAGGTATCTGGTACGCTAAAGTTGGATCAAGCAGCATATAGGTCTCTCGAGGCTTTTGCAAAGTTCGGATCGGATCTGGATGCTGCGACTACAGCTATACTAGAAAAAGGAAAAAGAAATGTGGAGCTATTGAAGCAACCACAGTACTCTCCTGTATCGGTTGAAAAGCAAGTGGCTCTCATCTATCTAGGAACGAAAGGTCTTCTAAAGAATGTACCTGTTAATAAGATCAGAGAATTTGAAGAGTTGTTTTTAACTGCATTAGAAACTAAGGCTCCAGAGGCACTGGCAACATTCAAATCTGGAAAATTAGAAGAGAGTGCATTAGAA
>CAYYBR010000023.1:0-26386 GCA_964470035.1 uncultured Saprospiraceae bacterium | reverse complement strand
ATATCAGATACGCAACCGTATACCTACAATACCATTAGAGGCGTGGACTTTTATGAGCATAGCTTAAGTATCATTGACAAAGCTCCTCATATCACATGGATACAGGCACATATCAATAAGGTAGAGGAATCAGAGCAAGAGGTATCAGTGATCACGGACCAAGGGGTGTATCGAGCCCCCTACGTCTATGACAGCATCGTAAGGCGCATGCCAGTGGAGAACCATCTTTTCACATGGCAGCACTTCATGGGCTGGCATATTAAGATGGAAGAAGACACTTTTGATGATAACGTAGCCACGTTTATGGATTTTCGGATCGATCAAGGCGAGGATACGCGATTCGTATACGTACTTCCTTTTAATAAAAGGGAGGCACTGGTCGAAGCCACTCTTTTTTCATCTGACATATGGACGGAAGAAGCATATGCTGCGATTTTGAAAAGTTACATATCGCAGCACTTTGGCCAAAGCTACCAGATAGTTCATCAAGAACTTGGGAAGATACCTATGACGACGGCTTCATTTGCGAAAGCGACACCACGCGTGATACCTATCGGCACCAACTCTGCCACAGTAAAACCATCCTCGGGCTACGCCTTCATGCGGATCCAACAAGAGATCGATCTACAGGCCAGTTACATCAAACAAAGTATCTACAAAGCGGTGCAACCGAAGACGAAGTACTTAGCATATGATAAGACTTTGCTCAACGTACTTCTGACTAAAAAAAGCTCCGCTTCGCATGTCTTCTCTTTGATGTTTAAACGTAATCCTGTGGCAAGAAACCTCAAGTTTCTCGATGAAGAGACCTCCCTCCTTGAAGAGATCAGCATCTTCATGGCACTCCCTTTTTGGCCCTTTTTAAAGGCTTTTACCGCCGAAAATGTCCTTAGAGCGGCAAAATCGAAGAAGATAAGACAACATTAACAGCCACATCCAAGCATCAGTCGTCTCAATAACAAAATTCTCCCTTATCTTTGATTTAGTAATCCACTTACGTAAATATTATGAATCTCTACGCATTATATATCATCGCACTCTTTAATGTGTCTCTGACAGCACCTTCAACAGAGCCACCCGTGGCTGAAGAAATCAAATGGTACTCTTGGGAGGAAGCTTACGAGCTAAATCAAACTGCCCCTAAGAAAGTCTTTATTGATTTATACACCGATTGGTGTGGATGGTGCAAGAAGATGGATAAAGAAACTTTCACTGATCCTGAAGTGGTAAAGTTTATTAATGACAACTTCTATGCAGTAAAGTTTGATGCAGAACAAGAAAAAGATATCGTCTTTAATGAGAAGACTTTCACTTTTATAAAGTCTGGGCGTAGGGGTGTACATCAGTTAGCATATGCTTTACTCGACGGCCGTCTAGGCTATCCTGCTTTTGTAACACTGGATGAATCATTCGCTAGGATTATGATCTCTCCAGGTTATAAGAAAGCACCTCAGCTTATGAAGGAGCTAGCTTTCGCTAAAGAGGAGAAGTACAAGACGATGTCCTTTGAGGAGTACACAGCGACACCTTAGTTCGATCTTTCTCTAAGTTTCCGTCAGCACTAGAGCAGTGCTCCAGCAAGACAACCAGTAAGTACAGTAGCAATTGTACCACCGATCAGTGCTTTAAATCCTAGCTCTGTGAGTGTTACTCTTTTACCAGGTGCTAGCGCGCTGATACCACCGATTTGAATTCCGATAGAAGCAAAATTAGCGAATCCACATAGTGCATATGCTGCCATGATAGATGAGCGATTAGAGATCAATCCCTCTGCACGCATATCACCAAGTGTTACATAGGCTACAAATTCATTGAGGATCGTTTTCTCACCTAATAGTTGGCCGATATAGTAGATGTCCTGTCCACTGATACCCATGACCCATGACAGTGGTGCAAACATATATCCCAAGAATAACTGAAGTGAAAGTTTATCATACTTCCCGTCCGTCCAAGCAAGTATGTCATCATTGATATGGGCTTTTTCTCCTATGATCCCAAGGATGTTATTGCACAAGAACACGATAGCCATGAATGCTAAGAGCATAGCGCCTACATTGACAGCTAGCTTGACACCATCTGATGTGCCTTGAGCGATGGCATCAAGTACATTAGACCCTACATCGCCTTTGGGGATTTTGAGGTCCTTACTTACATCTTCATCCGTCTGAGCAGGTACTAATATTTTTGCAACCACTAGTGCCGCTGGAGCCGATATAATAGACGCTACGAGGAGGTGTAGACCAAACTCTGATTTGATACTATCAGAACCTCCACCAAGTACCGCCATATAAAATCCAAATACACTTCCAGCTATAGTGGCCATACCGCCAGTCATCAAGGACATGATCTCGGAGCGCGACATCTTCTCCAAATATGGTTTGATCACCAATGGAGCTTCAGTTTGACCCATGAATACATTAGCAGCAGCTGCTAGACTCTCAGCTCCCGTGAGCTTCATGGTCCGATTCATCACCCAAGCAAATCCATAAACCACTTTCTGTAAGATGCCATAGTAATAAAACAAGGAAGTAAGCGCCGAGAAGAACACGATAGTGGGAAGGGCACTAAATGCAAAACCATACTTTGACTCTGTAGCCAGCTCTCCGAATAAGAAAGCTGAAGACTCAGTAGCAGCATCGATGACTACCAAAAATAAGCTTACGATACCCTGGAAAATACTTGTTACAAAAGGTACCTTAATCATCAGAAATGCAAGCACCACCTGTATGAGAACACCTGTGATAACTAGCCTCCAGTTAACAGCTTTTTTATCACTGCTGAGCAAATAGCATAAACCTATGAGTATCACTACCCCCAAAGCTGCTCGTCCAATCGCTAACATCATCTCGAAATGTAATAATAAGTCTTGAGAGCATCATATTTCTCTATCTTTCATCCAGTATGATACGCACATTGATAATCCCTCTACTCACTAGTATACTGCTAGTTTTGGTGAGTTGTTCTGACCCCGTAGTAAGTTCTGAGCCTTATGTGGACTGCACCATCTACCGAGACGGGTGGGGTGTCCCACATATCCATGGCAAGACAGATGCTGATGTAGCCTACGGTTTGGCATGGGCCAGTGCCGAGGACGACTTTGTCACCATGCAAGAGCAGATGATTGCCATCAGAGGTCGGCTTGGAGAACTAAAAGGCAAAGATGGAGTAGTAGCGGATATAGGCATCAAATATATGGGACTGACCACTTATGCCCATGAACATCTTCACGAGATTGAGAGCAAGACCTTGGCTCTTATGCAAGGATACTTGGCTGGTGCGAATGCCTTTGCAGCCTTACATCCTGATGAAGTACTGTTGGATGATATATTTCCTTTGACGATAGAGGACCTTGTTGCAGGAAATTTGCTAGGTCTGTCTGAGATATCTGGAGCAGGTGCAGACCTAATCAAGATACTCGAAGGAAAGTTCGACAAGGTAAAGTTAGAAGGTGCTAAAGGCTCTAATGCAATCGCCTTTAGCAAAAACATAACCGAAGAAGGACAAACGTTCTTAGCGATCAACTCACATCAACCGATGGAAGGGTGGTACTCCTGGTATGAAGCACATCTGATCAGTGATGAAGGGCTAAATATCCTGGGGGGCACTTTCCCAGGAGGCACGACTATTTTTCATGGTACCAACCAATATCTCGGCTGGGCACATACGGTGAACCATGCTGATTTTTCAGATGTATACCTCTTGGATATGCACCCTGACAAGCCGCTTCATTATCGCCTTGATGATGATTGGCTGCCACTAGAAGAAATAGATCTCAAAGCAAAGGTTAGTTTGTTGGGCCCTCTAAAGTGGCCTATAAGTAGGAAGATGTATCAGAGCCAATATGGTTTGACATATGAGGTGGAAGGGAAGTATTACGCATGGAGATTTCAGGCTCGCGAGTCGATGAGATCTATGGAACAGTGGTATAAGATGAATAAGGCTACATCATATGAAGAGTGGCGAGCAGCCTTGGACATACAAGGCATACCATGTACTAACATAGTCTATGCCGATAAGGGAGATAATATCTACTATATCAGTAACGGCAAGCACCACAAAAAAGAGAATTCTATTGATTGGGACGGTCTGATCACGAGCAATACTTCAGATGCTTTTTGGTCCGATCAAACCTGGCCCATCTCAAGTCTTCCACAGGTAAAGAATCCTTCTTCAGGCTATGTTTTCAATGTAAACCACACACCATATGTCTCTTCCGATAGTCTAAATAATCCGAAGTTCTCTCCAGATCAGTCTACGATGTATTATCAACAGCCACATGCTGAGAACAATCGGTCACTGCGATTTCAAGAGTTGATCGATGATCAAGAGGTCTGGTCCTATGAGGATTTTAAAAGATTAAAATATGACCGCTCGTATCCTTCGCGATTAAGGGCTCACCCATATGATGAAGAGCCACTTCTTCAGCAGGATCCAGAGAGTTCCGAGGACTTGAGGGAAGCGATCATAGCTCTCAGAAATTGGGATAGGTCTACCAGCGCTGAGAATGATGTAGCGCCATTATTTCTTCTGGCAAAAGAAGAACTCCGCCAGATCTATATAGCGGAAGAGGAGATTCATCACGAGGACTACCTCAAGGCGATTAGCAATGCAGTTGATATTATTAAAGATGAGTATCAGAAGATCAAGGTGCCTTTGGGTGAATTTCAAAGACATCGCCGCGGTGATGTAGATATCCCTATGGCAGGAGGTTCTGATGTGCTCGCAGCTATCTATAGTAAACCAGAAGATGATGGGAAGTATCGCGCCTTCTCAGGAGAGTCATACATACAGCTTGTAAGATTTGATAGTATACAAGGCCCCATCATAGAATCCATCAATGCTTTTGGCACCAGCGCCGAGTCAGATAGTCCTCACTTTACTGATCAGATGACGTTGTTCGCTAATCAGCAGTTAAAACCGATGACTTTGAATCTCCAAGAGGTCATCAAAGAAGCAGACACATCCTACCATCCTTTACAGATCATAGAATTGGATAAGGTTGAAAGTTAAAAGACTCTCAGAATATTGGGTAGGGGACAGAGTCTTGCTAAAGAAGAGTCTGCGGGCAGGTACTTTCGAAGGACTTACTCCCTCAGGAAAGGCTAGGATCAAAGTATCTGGCAAAATCATCCTTTCTACAGCGGATAACCTTGAAGAACTCAAGGAAGAAAATCCGAAGAAGATATCTCTTTCAGCAGAAGAAGTGACGGATCACCCAACCCCTAAAGACTTTAATCCAGAGATAGACTTGCATATCGAAGTGTTAGATCCGACACTCGTACAGCGCATGCCACACATGATATTAAGTAAGCAAATAAGTGCTTGCAAGGCACATATCGAACGAGCGCTTGCATTGCGAAGAAGAGAGATAACCATCATACATGGCAAGGGTAAGGGGCAGTTAAAGCTGGAAGTAGATAGCCTTTTAGCTTCTGATGATGAAGTGCTTTATACAAGAGTCATACATCAAGGTGGTGCAACAAGCGTAGGATTGCGGATAATTTAGGCGTAGAGCATGATTTTGCTGTAGAACTAGATGTAATCACGAGTCGCATAAATGATCATTATCCAGAGGCACGTGATTAGGAGTAGAGTAGTCCGAAAATGAGTGAAAAAATCTCAATAAACTTTCTGCTTATCACGCTTGACTTATATGTGAAGGAAATTATCTTTGCAGCCGCTTAGATAGCGAGGACCGGTTAGCTCAGCTGGTAGAGCAACGCCCTTTTAAGGCGTGGGTCCTGGGTTCGAGCCCCAGACCGGTCACATACAGAAGCTCTTGTAGAAATACAGGAGCTTTTTTTATGCAAAGATCTCAATAGATAATAGAAGGGCGAGAAGTTTATCCCGATCGCAGTGAAGCGGAGTGTCGGGAAGCCCCAGACCGGTCACTGCTCAATAGTTCATGGTGGATATGGGCAAGTATTTGGTGCCGGACTGCTGAGGAGTTATCTTTTGTATTCTATTGCAGTCAGAAACCTAAAACTCCTAAAACACCAGGGTTTTTAACAACTAATTCTAATTGATCTATTTTCGATTACTCCTATTTATGTCGCAAATATCATATAAATTTGCGACTGAATACATTTTTTAAAATGAATCAAAGAGTTGAAAAACAGGTAGTTAGAAGAATTTTATTGGAAAAAGAAGGCGTTTTGATATTCTCAGAAGACTTCGCTGATTTGGGAACACAGAAAGCTGTTAGCAAAAGCCTGGAGCGCCTAGTGGATCATAACATACTAGTAAAGGTCGCACGAGGTATCTATCTGCTTCCTAAGAAAGACAAACTACTGGGACCCATCATGCCGGGTTTGGATGAAATAGCGAGATCCATAGCTAAGCGAGAAGGGGCCAGACTCACAGAGTCAGGTGTTTCGGCACTACAAAAGTTGGGACTTAGTACACAGATACCGATGAATGCAGTGTACTTCACTGATGGTAGCCCAAAGAAAATCAAAGTAGGGTCGAGATATCTCGTCTTTAAAAGGACCACTACTAAGATCATGTCTTTAAAAGGGGGGATTAGTAGCCTGGTTATTAAGGCAATGAGAGAAGTGGGAAGGGAAAATATAACCCAGGAACAGCTCGACATACTGAAAAACTGGGTCCTTAAAGAAGAACGAGCTTACCTTTTACATGATGCACGTAAAGCACCGATCTGGATTAGGGATTTAATAACGACCATGGCCAGAACAAATGAAAAAATATGAATTGGTTCAGATTAGAAAAAGCAAGACAACGAACCATCCTAGAGCAAACCTCCGCTCGAACAGAAGTGCCAGTATATGCTGTTGAAAAAGATATTTGGGTAAGCATCTTACTACAAGAAATATTCAAGATGTCATGTGCAGATCAAATCATCTTTAAAGGAGGTACTTCCTTGAGTAAAGGCTGGGGTTTGATCAAAAGATTCTCAGAAGATATCGATCTATCGATACAACGAGATTACTTAGGATATGAAGGTGATTTATCTAAGAACAAAATTGACCAACTACGGAAAGCAGTCTACGGATTCTGTCATGGCGACTTTCATGATGAGTTGTCCCAAACTCTAAGTAAAAGTGTGATTCCTGATGAACTATATGACCTGGCGAAAAATCATAAGAACCCAGAGAAAGGTCCTGTTAGTCTAACCCTCCATTACAGAAGCGTCCTTCCCACAGAGAATGAATACGTGCCCTCTCGAGTATCAATAGAGTTAAGTGGCAGAGGACTCAAGGAGCCAAGAGAAATCTTGACAATGAATACAATTGTATTTAAGGCCTATCCTCAAGTCGGAGAGGCAGACATTCAATCCGACGTTCCAACAATAATGCCTGAACGCACTTTTCTTGAAAAGGTATTTCTTCTTCATGAAGTGTTTACAAAGCCTATTGAAAAAGTCAACGCAGAAAGAAGGTCAAGACATCTATATGACGTAGTCCAAATCTTCGAAAGATATGGACCAAAACTCTGGGACAAAGAACTATTTGAAATAACGAGAGAGCATCGGAAGAAATACACCCCTATCAAAGGTGTAGAATATGACGAACTAAAGATGAATCAATTGAAATTTACACCATATGATGAAGCTGCAAAATTATTTAAACAAGATTATGAAACGATGAGAGAATACATGATCTATGAACCTGATCCAGATACATGGAACGGTTTAATAGCCAAGTTAAAAACCATAAATTCTTCTATACCATGATAATTGATCGAGCCTAAATTAAAAATAAGAGTGCAGAGATACTGCTGCTGTTAAAAGATGCGGATCCTTTAAACCGTCGTGAGCCTTTCGAGTTAAAATAGCCCTTCAATAATAAGGATGAAGATGTAATCTTGTGGCCTTTACATGAGGCCGCCCTTTATCCTCGATCTGTTATATTGAAACGAAAAAGAATCTTTTATTTGAATCTCTCGGGTCTGACCAATTTCGATTGAGCATTGTTCTACTACTTATACATTTTAACTTTAAAAGGAGGCTATGATCAGAATCGAACTGATGTTAAATAGGTTTTGCAGACCTACCCCGATACCAGCATTGGGTACATAGCCAAATTGGGAACTCGTACTGGCTTTAAGTATGTCGTTTGAACCCACTTCTCTGCGTAGCAGGTTGTTATCAAACCATTTGACATCGCTTTCCATTTAGTGGTAACGGATGGTATCGAACCAACTACCCCCAGTTCTTCACACTGGTGCTCTACCATTTGAGCTACGTTACCATTTGGGGAAGTGATAGGATTCGAACCTACGAGTTTACCCAGAGGGAACAGATTTACAGTCTGCTTGCTTCAACCACTTGCATACACTTCCGATTATATATAGAAATTCCATTGGGATTGATACAACTAATCAAACCATCTGTTAAAAGCAATAGGTAAATGGAATTTCGAGAATTAAGTCTCAAGAATCTGATTAACAATAATTATAGAATTTCATATCAAATTATTAAATAAAAAAAGCCCTTGCGAACTAACACAAGGGCTTTGATAAATGTATAATTTATAACATACTATAGCATTGCCCTTGCTCGAATTGAACAAAACGAACTAAAACAATAGAAGAATATGATATTTACTTTTTTCATTTCGAATGCAAACCTATATACAATAATTGAAGTCTGCAAGCAATTTAGAATGAAAATCAAAAATATTTTGAATGACCATTCAATTGTTTTCTCCTGAAGAGACCTTAGTCTCTGATTATGTTTATTTCTGTAAAGGCCGATAGGACATTTGACTGTTTCGTTTAAGCTCCTTGGTGGGTTATATTAGAGGGGTTGTGGCGAAGTATGCCATTGTGATAAAAGAGCTAATTATGGCGCCCTTATTACTCAAGTCGTAATTCTATCAGGATATCTAAACAAACAGAAGATCTGAATAAGTGATAATGAATTTGTTTCCGATTGCACAGATAAATTCGTGATTCATATTTTAATGCTTTGAACACGAGAGATTGTGGAGAAGCAATGGTCAGAGAATTTGGTGATGCCCACGAATGTGAGACTTCCGAAGCTCTTATGCTTGAAAAGACAATGGATCTCCATAATAATCGAATAGGTAGAGTAGTAGGACAGAATTTCGGGTTTGATGATATAGTTCCCACAATCTGTTGGAGGATAAAACAAGGCGCATTAAAGGTTATTGATCCCTGGAATTTCCATAAAGGCCCAGAAGTTGTCTCACCAATCGTCGTGCCTGCTTTGCTGCCATCCAACAGTTATTGTAATGACTGCAGTAACGAATAGTTGGATTTTTAAATTTAATATATTGATTATAATTGTATCGAAACTAATATACCATTTGTCAGAGTATTACACAAAGGAACTATTTAATTAGAGATAAAGATTATGTACAAGACAAATATTGTAATTACGATTTCTATTATTGTGGCCCTTTTATTTCAATCATGTCTTTTTAGTAAAAGTTATAGCTGTAATATAGATGATATAGAAAAATTAATTATAGTGCCTGAATTAGGAACTTATAAAATGAAAGTATCTATCAGTGGCGTATTTCTATGCCCAATGAGATTAAACATGGTGATTGATGGGGAAATTGTAAGGGAAAGTAGCTACTATTCCCTACTACTTCAAGGTCAAATAGATACTACTTTTTCGAATGATTGGTATTCTGAAACTCTTGGATTTAATGTGAGTTATATAGAAGCGGCTTGTGATAAGAATGACGGACGAGTTAGTGTCGTGATGTACCATTGATCTTCACTGAGATTATTACGAGCCTTTGACTCAGCGGATGAAGTCAGTTTAAATTGCTTGTATAAGCCCATAATATGAATGACATCCATACTCTGCTCTAGTAAAACACCTATACGCTACTGTAAAAGTCTCTTTTCCTGCTGTATATATGAAGTGTTAGTGACACATGTGACTCTAGAGATAGGACGTAAGGAGTCTGTTAGGATTTTGTCTTAAAACTAAGAAGAGTAGATATAGGTCTATCAAGGAGATCCTTTAACTATGATTATTGTTCAAATGATCCTTGGCAAAACATATCCCCAAATCCTATATGTCAACCACTTATCAATTCCACCGATTTTCTGTGACAACCCAAAAAATGGGCGTCAAAAGGGTGTTTAAAACGATAAACAAGACTTGCAAAACCCTTTCCCCAAGAAACCATAACAACAACCCGGGATGAAGATCCCGGGTATCAAGTGCCCTTTACAGCACTTAACCAACAAACGCTATTTTTAAATAAGAATCCTCCAGCGGATCCATCGTTACAAAGCTGGAGGATTTTCTTTTTTATAGGGTCGGTACTACCTTAGTGTCGTGGACAATCAGGACAAATATCTTAGAGCACTCTTATTATTGAAGGAAGGAAAGTGGCATGAATCACATGATATTGTAGATGCTATGGATACTCCGATGGCAGCTCGGATACACGGGCTCCTGCACAGAATAGAAGGAGATCAGTGGAATGCTGATTACTGGTATCGGAGAGCAGGAGTTTCAAGACCGACTGTGTCAACTGAGCGAGAACGCGATGAGCTGATTAACAAGCTTACTCTAGAAGACTAATCACCCACTAAAAACTGGACTGCTTCAAACTCGATCAAGAGTGAGCACCCACCAGCTCTGACGAAGCTTCGGCTTGTGTCTTACTATGTCCCAAGATCATATCAGCACCTTTCTCTGCGATCATATAGGTAGGTGCATTAGTATTACCGCTCACTACTTCTGGCATAATGGAAGCATCTATAACTCTTAGTCCTTCGATCCCACGTACTCTTAACTTAGAATCTACTACGGCCATCTCATCGATGCCCATCTTACAAGTACCTACTGGATGGTAAATCGTCTCTAACCTTCTCTTGATATAAGCGACGAGCTCATCATCAGAGATAGAAGTAGATATCCCGATCAACTCTTTAGTATGTTTTGCTAAGGCTTCTTGCTGTGATAACTCAAGGGCAATTCTGCCACCTTTTACTAAAAGCTCTAGATCTTCTTCTACACTCAAAAATTTAGGATCGATGGTAGCTTGTGCAGATGGATCATTACTATTAATCCTTACCGATCCTCGACTTTTAGGTTTTAATAGGGAAGGGCAGATAGTCCAACCATCTTGCTTAGTAGGAATAGTACTGAAATCATAGAGGTCTACAACAGTGCCATCACCTGCATGAAAAGGAGCAAAATGAAACTGACAGTTCACTCGATCTTCATAGCTGTCCACATTAAAAAATGATACTGCTTCCAAAGGACTGCAGGTCAGTGGATTGTTCTTTTTGTTGATGAAGTAACCTATACCATCCTTTACTTGATTCAACAAGGTAGCGCTATGGTTAAAGCCAATCTTTTCTTTCGTATATCCACTGATGAAGTAGAACAAGTGATCATGCAGATTTTCACCTACTCCTGGGATCTCTTTCTTGACTTCGATGCCCTGTGAGGTCAGAACATCCTTCGGGCCTATACCGGAGAGCTGCAGTATCTGAGGACTATGAAATGCTCCAGCACTGAGTATGACTTCCTTGTTAGCATTTATCGTAGCTCCATTATTGCCGTGCAGTTGTACACCAGTTGCCTTATCGTTTTCTATCAAGATTCTCGCCACTGGAGACTTAGTCTTGACAGTGAGGTTTTTTCTAGACATCGCCGGCTTTAGAAATGCAGCTGCAGCACTATGGCGCTTACCATCTTTGATTGTAAACTGAAAACGAGCAGTTGCATTCTGGCGCTCACCATTGTAGTCAGTGCCTTTGGGGAGGCCGATGGCCTTACCAGCATCTATAAATCCTTGAGCAAGAGGTGTCTCAAAATACTGTGCATAACCCACGCCTAGTTCTCCGCTTGTACCGTGATAACCTTTGTCAAGCTGAGAAGCATTTCGATTATTCTCGCTTTTGACAAAATGGGGTAGAACTGATTTGGCATTCCAACCAGCACACCCTGATCTTTCCCAACCATCATAGTCATCATGGTTGCCTCGGACATACGCCATCGCATTGGTACTACTACATCCTCCTAATGTCTTTCCACGGGGTAAATAAATCTTGCGATTATCAACATGTTCTTGAGGTGTGGTCCATAGACCCCAGTCGATCTTACTTCGATGTATCTTGGAGTATGCCCCGGGTATATTGATATTGATGTCATTGTCCTTGCCGCCAGCTTCGAGAAGCAATACTGTATGTTCTCCTGATGCCGAGAGGCGATTAGCTAACACACAACCTGCAGATCCAGCACCAATAATTATATAGTCGAAATTCATACTTACAAGATTTACTTCTTGTAAGATAGCTAACTCCTCAAACTTTAAGTGTTCTGTATGGGACAACTTTTAAGGCTCTCTTGCCACGGCAATATCTCTATGTTGTAGGTCTCTTTGATTTTGTCATGTGACATCACACTCCATAGAGGTCTGGGTGCTGGAGCACCGTATGCTGCTGTCGTAGTATCTGTTATGTCACAGGTGATGTCATTTTGCTTCATGATTTCTCGAGCAAAGTCGGCCCAGTTGGTAACTCCACCATTACTGAAGTTGTAAAGTTCGCGATATCCTTTGTCTGCTTGGATGATCTTCATGACTACCTCTGCAAGGTCTCTTGCATAAGTTGGAGCACCTATCTGATCAGCTACTATACTTAGCGAATCACGTTCTGCCCCTAGGCTTATCATCGTCTTCACGAAGTTGTTACCGAAGGATCCATATAACCACGAAACCCGTAGACAGATCCAGTCTATGCTACTGTGTTCTAGCACCTCTTCACCAGCCCTCTTGGAGAGTCCATATACACTTCTTGGCGTGCATTCATCTGATTCGACGATGGGTCTTCCTGTAACTGAGTCGTAAGCATAATCAGTAGAAAAGTGAATCAACTTAGTACCCACCAGCTGACAGGCTATAGAGAGATGTTTGACAGCGGTACTGTTTATCAGGTAGGCAAGTTCTTGTTCTTCTTCAGCTTTATCCACTGCTGTGTAGGCGGCGCAGTTGATGCAGATATCGGGTTTGTTTTGTCTGAAGCAATCAAAGACTTCATCATTCTTAGTGATGTCTAGGTCATTTACGCCAGTGAAAAGAAAATGATACGCAGGATAAGAGTCGGCCAAATGCTTGAACTCACTACCTAGTTGACCATTTGCTCCAACTACTAAGATGGTTTTTTTGTCCTCCATGTATTATAAGGCAGGTTTGTGTTTCCCCAAAATTGGAAGAACAGCATCTTTATCTGATACCAGTATCTCTTGATGATCGATAGGCCAGGGTATAGAAAGAGCGGTGTCATTATAGAGTAAACCACCTTCAGATTCCTTGTTGTAGAAATTGTCACACTTGTATGAAAATATAGCAACGTCAGAAAGTACTACAAAGCCATGTGCAAACCCACGTGGGACATACATCTGTTTCTTATTATCACTACTTAGTATCTCTGCGTGAAACTGCCCATAGGTCGACGAATTAGGACGCAGATCAATAGCCACGTCATATATCTCTCCTATGATGGCTCGTACCAACTTAGCTTGAGCATGATCACCACATTGGTAATGCAGACCCCGAAGGACACCTCGCGATGATTTAGATTCATTGTCCTGCACCCAATTCACTTGTGCTAATACATCAGGAACCTTAGACTGGTTATAGGATTCAAAAAAATAACCTCGGTCATCCTTGAATACTCGAGGTTCAACGACAAGAACATCCTTAATAGAAGTTTCTATTACGTTCATGATTTGTTTTTAAAGACTATGCTTAGTGGTACTCCTGTAAATGTGAATTTCTTTCTAAGTTGATTCTCCAAATAGTTTTTATAACTCTCTTTGATATGTTTTGGATAGTTGCAGAAGAAGGCAAAGGCTGGATACTTAGTTGGCAGTTGTGTGACATACTTCAGCTTGATCATACGACCTCTGTGACTTGGTGGAGGGGTCTTCCTAGTTGCTTCTTCTAAAAATTCATTCAAGACTGAAGTCTTGATTCTTCTATTTTTATTCTGGTATACCTCTTCTACAAGTTCTACTGCCTTATATATTCTTTGTTTATCAAGGACTGATATAAAGAGTATAGGCACATCTGAAAATGGACTGAGCTTTTCTTTTATCACCTTTTCATAGTCCCGAGCCGTATTAGTCTCCTTGTCTACAAGGTCCCATTTGTTAACTAGTAAGACGACACCTCTTCTACGTTTTAGGATCAGAGAAAAAATATTCATGTCCTGAGCTTCTATGCCCTGAGTAGCATCTATCATCATGATGCATACATCCGTATTGTCGATAGATTTGATGGCTCTTATGACTGAATAGAATTCGAGGTCTTCGTGGACTTTTTTCTTCTTTCTGATGCCAGCAGTATCAACGAGGATAAAGTCTTTACCAAACTTGGTATATCTACTATGGATGGCATCACGTGTAGTGCCGGCGATGTCTGTTACGATATTTCGGTCCTCTCCAAGGAGGGCATTGACGAAGGATGACTTGCCTACGTTGGGACGGCCAAGTATGGTTATCCGTGGGATATCAGGGTCTTCGGCATTATCTTCTTCAGGTGGTAGCAAGTCTACTACAGCGTCTAGGACTTCTCCAGATCCAGAGCCAGTCATGCTAGAAAGAAAGAAGGTATTATCAAATCCCAATCCCCAGAATTCATTGGCTGCAAGCTGTCTTGCATTGTTATCGACCTTGTTTACACACAAGACTACCTTCTTATCTGTGCGCCGCAACATGTTAGCAACAGACTCGTCTAGATCAGTGATGCCTGTAGTCACGTCGACCATAAATAAGATGACGTCTGCTTCGTCTATGGCGATCTGTACTTGATCTCTTATGGCTACTTCAAAGACATCGTCCGAGTTAGACACAAATCCTCCAGTATCTACGACATTCACTTGTCTTCCATTCCACTCTGTCATACCATAGATCCGGTCTCTGGTGACCCCACTTATATTGTCTATGATAGCTTTGCGCTCACCGATGAGACGATTAAATAAAGTGGATTTGCCGACATTAGGACGGCCAACAATAGCGACTAGACTTGGCATAAATGAGATTGCTTACTGCAAATATCCATAAGATTTTAAAGAACGGTCATCATCTCGCCATTTCTCTTTTACTCTTACGTATAGTTCTAAAAACACTTTAGACTCTAAAAAGGTCTCGATGTCCTTCCGGGCGAGGGTTCCTAGTTCTTTAATAGAGGAGCCATTTTTTCCTATGATGATAGACTTTTGTGTTTTGCGACTTACGATGATGTCCGCAGATATGCGGATGATCGGACCCGACTTACTTTCTGCTTCTTTGAATGAATTTACCACCACTTCAGCAGAATATGGGATCTCCTGATGGTATAGCTCCAAGATCTTTTCTCTGATGATCTCACTGACGAAAAATCGCTCTGAGCGATCTGTGAATTGGTCTTTAGGATAGTACTCAGGACCTTCAGGCAGATGAGCGATAATACTCTTTAGCAACAACTCTACACCTTCTTTTTCTAAGGCTGAGATCGTCACTATCTCAAAGGATGGCAAGTTCTCTTCCCACCAAGAAGTAACCATCTCGAGATAATCTTTTTCTACTAGATCTTTTTTGTTGAGGATTAAAAACTTTGGCGTTTCAAGACCTTCGATCTTCTTTTTTACCTCGTCATTGAGATAGGGTGGTGTAGAAAGATCTACCATAAATAGTAGGACATCAGCATCTTGAAGGGCTCCATAGGCGGAGTTATTCATGGCATACTGCATCTTATATCCTGGTTCATAGATGATACCTGGTGTATCAGAAAATACGATCTGATACTCGTCATCATTGAGGATAGCTATGATGCGATGTCTTGTAGTCTGCGGTTTATTAGTGATGATACAGAGCTTCTCTCCGATCAGTGCATTGAGCAAGGTGGACTTACCGACATTTGGTTCGCCCATGATATTGACAAAGCCTGATTTATGCGTCATGGAGATCAAGATTATAACTTACTAGATGATAGAGAGCTTCTGGTAGATGTCTGCGCCATTCTAGGTCAGCTATCTCATCTTCCATATGCACATAGTTTTCTAATCTCATCTTATCCATCTCTCTGAAGATGTGATCTCTTAGATTGACAAGGCAGACCCATCCGTCTTCTTCCTTCACATCATCATACCACTCCTCATAGTAGCAGTCATCATCTCCATGAAAGTTGAGAACATTATCACACAACAAGACAAACTTTTTGATTCCGACCTTCATCATGCGATCGGCGATCTCCCTTTTAAGATACATGATGTCATTATGTATGGCATCATTCCACTCTCCGATCAGCTCTATGATGGTAAAACCTTGGTGATAGTCGACATAGAGGATCTTGATATACAGGGTCGGAGATCCGATATAGTCCCACTGCGGATGTATAAAGTAGTTATATATCTTCTTCGTGAATTTAAACTCATCATATACTCTACCAAAAAAAGGTGACTGCTCATCTTCAGAGGCTATATAGTACTGCCTCCACTTGTAGTATGGCTCTATATCATGCATATATGAGTAAATCCTTTGACAACCAATAATGTTCTCTCATCAAATCCTTTGGATTTTTGATAGCAAATACTGCTTGATATACTATAGTGCGCGACCATCTTCACAAATTTACTCCTTTCTCTTCGAGAGATATTTCGTAGTGATCGAGAAAACATTTATTTTTGCATCATTGTTGCAAAGACATGAGTACGATAAAACGACATACGATAGATAGGCTAGGTATACTTTCTTCAGGTATATGTGCGCTGCATTGTGCTGCCTTACCTGTGTTGATCTCACTAGGATTGATAGGTACACTGAACTCCGATACTCATCTGGTGATAGAGTGGGGCGTGATTCTTTCTAGTTTGGTTTTAGGTATTTGGTCGATTTATAATGCGCTTACTTCTCATGGTAGGATCTGGCCACAAGTCTTAATTGGATTTGGAGCATTTGCTATTATCATAGGACTTGCCTTTTCGCTAAGTCATGTTTTTATGTCCGTTGGCGGATTTCTTTTAGTTGTTGGGCACTGGTTCAACTGGCGACTTCTTGGCACTAGCAACTCTTAGTGCTATCTTAGCCCTCGATGCTTAGGACCAAGGACCTTTCATATCAATATCAAGCTACTTCAGAGAATCTTAAGTTTCCAGACTTAGATATCTCACAAGGTCGGCATACACTCATTATCGGACCTTCTGGCTGCGGTAAGACCACATTTCTTCATCTTCTGGCAGGTCTGAGAAGTCCAACATCGGGCGCTATACACTTGATGGATACGGAGATTACTGCCATGCCGACGGATAAGTTGGATAATTTTAGAGGGAAGCACATCGGTATGATCTTTCAAGTGCCGCACTTTATGAGATCACTTAACGTAAATGAAAACCTTCGCCTAGCACAGTCACTAGCTGGAAAGCCCCTGTCTCAGTCGAGGATAGACAGTTGCTTAGAAGGTCTCAACCTCTTTGATAAAAAAAGAAAGAAGACTTCTGAGCTGAGTGTAGGTGAGCAACAAAGAGTGGCTATCATCAGGGCCGTCATCAACCAACCTAAGATCATATTCGCCGATGAGCCTACTTCTGCACTTGATGATCACAATACAGAGCAAGTCATCAATCTCTTGAAAGATCAAGCAGATCAATGCCAAGCCACCCTTATCGTGGTAACGCATGATCAAAGACTCAAGGATAACTTCACTAATCAGATAGAACTATGAGTATCATCAGATTAGCGTGGCGAAATCTTTGGGCGAAACCGCTCAATACCTTGTTGAGTTTGATCCTATTTGCGTTAGGAGTAGGGTTGATCTCACTTCTACTTATCACTCAAGACCAACTCAATAAAAACTTTGAGAAAAATCTAGCTGGCGTAAATCTCGTCATCGGTGCTAAGGGAAGCCCCTTACAGATGATACTGAGTAGCATGTACTATGTTGATGCTCCCACAGGTAATATAGCTGTAGGCCAAGTCAAGCCCTTTTTTAATCCGCGACATCCTGTTGTTGAGTCCGTGCTTCCACTATCTATGGGCGACTCTTACAAAGGATATCGTATAGTGGGAACTACGCATGAGGTGATGAATTGGTATAACCTCGAGCTAGAGAGGGGACAACTCTTCAAGTATAACTTTGATGTAACGATAGGTGCAGGAGTAGCTAAGAAGTTAGGATTAGGTCTAGGGCACAAGTTCAAGAGTAGCCATGGACTCGTAGATGATGAAGGACTAGAACACGATGATTCTCAGGATTTTGTTGTTGTTGGAGTGCTCAAGCCTTCAGGTACTGTGATGGATCAGTTGATACTGACTACTCCGCAGACATATTGGTACATCCATGATCACGATCATGGAGAACACGATCATGAAGGTGATGAGGGTCATGAAGGGCATGATCATGCCGATGATGAAGATCATGCTCATGACGATCATGGCCATGGGGATCATAGTAGTCATGATCACAGTCATGATAACGATGTAGCGGTCGTCAGAGACAACAATGTTGTCATTTCTGGACCCTTACAGGATGAGGATCCCGACAAGTTGATTACTAATATCCTTGTAAAGTTTCGGGGTAACAACATCCAGGCGCTCAACATGCAACGTAGTATCAACGAGAACACAGAGATGCAAGCGGCTACTCCGGCCATCGAAATCACCAGGCTCTTTAGTTTGATGAATAACGCAGAACGAGCCCTGAAGATGTTAGCTTGGGTGATTATCATAGTCTCAGGACTCAGCATCTTTATCTCCTTGTTCAGCTCTCTTCGAGATCGGAGATACGAGCTCGCATTAGTGCGTGTCATGGGAGGTGGTAGATCGACTTTGTTTGTACTGATCTTGCTAGAAGGAGTGATCATCGCTATCCTTGGCTATCTCTTGGGTATGGTACTGAGTCATGGAGGGATGGCTGTTATAGCTAATTTTGCCGCTGAAGATTATCGATATGATTTTTCGGCTACTACTTTCTTGTCCGATGAATTTAAGCTTTTCGGTGCTGCTATTGTATTGGGCATAGTTGCTTCTATTATACCAGCTATCCAGGCGGCAAGAGTAGATATCTCTGATACCTTGACAAAGGCGAGATAGGATAATAAGAATGAATATTTGCGAAAGCGATCATAGACTCATGTTATGAAAGAATATACCACCTTACTTACAGAAGTAGATAGCGGCACCTTAGTCGTTACGATTAACAGACCGAAAGCTCTCAATGCTCTGAATGATCAAGTTTTTACTGATTTGTATGAGTTGGTGAGCTCAGATCTATCTGAAGATATCAGTGGGATGATTATCACGGGATCTGGTGATAAGGCCTTTGTGGCAGGTGCTGATATCAAGGAGTTTCTGCAGCTGGATGCTTCATCTGCGGAGCGCCTAGCCCAGCGTGGACAGGATGTTTTTCTTGCTATCGAGCGACTACATATACCAGTCATCGCTGCTGTCAATGGATTTGCATTAGGAGGAGGGTGTGAGCTAGCGATGGCTTGCCATATCCGGATCGCTAGTGATAACGCGAGGTTTGGTCAGCCGGAGGTGAATCTCGGTATACTCCCGGGCTATGCCGGTACTCAGCGTCTTCCACAGCTCGTCGGCAAGGGTAGGGCTATGGAGCTCATCATGACTGCAGATATGATCGATGCGCAAGAGGCCTATCGCATCGGTCTTGCTAACAAAGTGGTGTCACAAGAAGAGCTCATGCCTACATGTAAAAAGATGATCAGTAAGATAGCATCCAAGGCCCCACTAGCTATCCAAGAGGTGATCACTGTCGTAAATGATCATTATGACAAGAAGGTCGACGGATTTGTATCAGAGGTGAAGGCTTTTGGCCGTCTGGCAGATACAGCAGACTTCAAAGAAGGGGCGAGCGCATTTATCGAGAAGCGCAAGGCCAACTTCCAAAGAAAGTAATCACGTCCTTACTCCGTAAGTTACCTCAGTGAGCTCTTCAGCTCTATCGGTAGCGAGTGGTGGAGTAGGGGTGAGGCTGGCGATCTTGTCGTATAGAGTATCTGTCATCTCCACATCGACTGAAGCTAAGGCGGGTGCAAGTTGCTCAGTATTTCTTGCTCCGATGATGGGCGCAGTGATGGCCGGATGTCGACTGGTCCAAGCTATGGCCAATGATACTGGATGATATCCGGCTTCGTCAGCCAGCGCGGTGTATCTCTCGGCAGCGTCATATAATGCATCATCGCCGTATCTGATTTTGTACATCTTATTATCTATCAGCCTACCACTATCAGGTCTTTTTTTACGACCATATTTGCCAGTTAATAAACCTCCTCCCAGCGGGCTGTAGTTGATAACTCCGATATTTTCTGAGAGGGCCATAGGTAGGATCTCGACTTCGGCTTGTCGCTTGACGAGGTTATACATCGGCTGGATGCAACAAAACTTCGTCCATCCCTCTTTTGCGGATATGCCAAGAGCTTTAGTCACCTGCCATGCAGCATAATTACTTGCTCCTATGTATAGCACCTTCCCTTGCGCAACGAGATCATCTAATGTGCGTAGAGTTTCATGAAGCGGTGTGGTTTCATCGAAGCGATGGATGAAGTAGAGGTCGATATAATCAGTATCAAGTCGCTTGAGACTTTTCTCTACTGCTCGTACTATGTGAAATCTATTAGCACCTGCACCATTTTGGCCTGCACCGGAAGGAAAGTACACCTTGCTTGTGATGACAAGTTCGTCGCGACATGACTTCATACACTCGCCCAGGATCTCTTCAGACTTTCCTTTTTCATAGACATCAGCACAATCAAAAAAGTTGATTCCTGCCTCTCTGCACATATCAAACATCTCGAAAGACATCTTTTTATCTGCGATACCACCAAAAGACATGGTTCCAAAGCAAAGTTCTGATACTTTCACACCTGTAGCCCCGAGAAAGTTATACTTCATGACACCGAATGGTTTGTTATTAGCACAAACTAAGAGATTGTCTAGTAATTATCAGGATACAAGTCCGTCGATGGCTAGATTTATCACTCTGAGGGCTGTATTTTAGCCTGTCGTAGATGATCTATCAAGATTCATAGAAAAGGATAAGAATTGCGCTGGCAAAAGTTGAAATTTGTAGTCATATGAGCATGCTAAAGAAACTTAAGAGAATTTTCATCGTGGAAGATGAGACCTTACTTCAAGAGGAGGCCAAGAGTAAAGGAGCTACTACTCTGAAGTCAGCACCAAAAACTTCCAAGAAAAAGGAGTCAGCCTCTAACAAATCCGATACCGCGATGCCTCCATCTACTAGTAATAAGAAAGGAGCCAGCACAACAGGAAAGCCAAGTGCCAAGTTTGTGAATCTGTTGTTAGGTGCCATCGAAGAGAATAACATAGAGGGCTTTGACTACATCGAGTTCAAAAACTCAGTTAAATCCTTAGAGACTGTTGAGTCTGATGAAGCAAAAAGATTTCAGAATGCATTTGCCATGGCGAGTGGTATGGGGCTCACGAAATCAAAGTTATTTAGCAGTGCAAAGCACTATGTAGGTGTACTTGATAAGGAAGAAAAGAAATTTGCGGAAGCGTTTAATGGACAACGCCAAAAGCAAATCAATGAAAGAGAGAACAAGGGGAAGAGTCTCGAGCAGTCCATAAAAGACAAAGAATCGCAGATCAAAAAGCTGCAGAGCGAGATCGAAAAAGAGAAAAAACAACTTGGAACTGTTGAAGCTGATATAAAGAAGGCGATGGCGAAGGTAGAGCTTACGAAAGAAGGATTTTATGCAGCTTATCACATGGTTCTTAACCAGATAAAGGACGATCTAGATAAGATATCTAGTCATATAAAGTAATATCAGGATATCTAGGGAACCTTCATAGACGAGATATCCTTACTTTGTGTAGAAGATATCGATAGTAAGATTAGATGGAAAGTGCTTATAAACCAAAATCATTCTGGACCAAGCCAGAAGGTGTTACAGGAGCTGTCTTTTTGATAGCCATGATAGCAGGTGCAGGTTTTCTCATATTCAGTTTTTTGCCAGCCATCTTCGGCATGGTCTCTTCAGCTCTTGGACTAGCTGGACTCATAGCTGTACTGGGTGTCGTCATATTTATGATACTTGACTCTAAGACCCGCGCTCTCGTCTCTTATATGTACAAGAGCATGATGAGATGGATAACAGGTCTATTCATAGAGATCAATCCGATAGCCATATTAAAAAACTACGTAGCTGATATGACTGCTAATCTTAAAAAGATGAATAAGCAGATCTTGAAACTACGTGGACAGATGCACAAGCTCAAAGAGCTGATGATCAACAACGAGCGTGATATATCTAGTCACCTTACAGAAGCCAATCAAGCTAAGAAAGAAGATAATCGTCAGATAGTCATCATCAAGTCTCGTAAAGCTGGTAGGCTCAAAGAGTCTAATATGAAGTATGATCAGCTCTACAAAAAGATGGAGGTCTTATATACGGTATTGAAGAAGATGTACGACAACTCTTCTATCCTCAAAGAAGATGTGGCAGATCAAGTAGAGATAAAAGAACAAGAGCTCAAGGCTATGCAAGCTGGTCACAGCGCTATGGCTAGTGCTATGAGTGTGATACGTGGAGATGCAGATAAGCGAGCGATGTTTGAGCGAGCCTTGGAGGCAGTTACCGATGATGTCTCTAACAAGGTGGGAGAGATGGAGAGATTTATGGAAATGTCAGAGAGCTTTATGAACTCCATAGATCTCCAAAATGGCATCTTTGAAGAAGAAGGCCTGAAGATGCTTGAAGAGTGGGAAAAAGAAAACTCGCTCCTACTAGATGAAAAAACCGAACTTCTCCTAGAGTCTGGACAAGACTCGGCTACTTTGGACCTCAACGAACAGATGGTGAGTAAGGAGCGCGTAGGAGAAAGAGTAAATCAATATGATGCCCTTTTTGATTGATCGAAAGATCTCTTAGACTATTCTGGGTCAAAATCAGTTTATACACTATCATAACAAACGATTACAGATAAAACATGGCAAGACGAACACAGCTTACAATGTTTTCAAAGCTAATCTTAACGATATTGATCGTAGGAGCATTAGTTTTTGGAGGATACTACTTTATCAATAAAACAAGTGTCGGACAAGATCTCAAAGAAAAGAGTGAAGAATATGCAGACACTAGTTCTGACTCTAAGAGTTCAAGCTCTTCTTCTTCAGATAGAGCACGAGGAGGTGACGATGATGATGTTGTCAAGATAGGAGTAGTGACATGGGGTGGCTATGCTGGAGGACAGTATTTTAATGAGGGCTTTGAAGCAAGTACAGCATCTAGATTTTATAAAGACTATGGTATAAAGGTAGAGTTCAAAGTACTCGATGACTTTGATGCTTCTCGCAATGCCTTCCGTGCTGACGAAGTAAATCTGCTCTGGCAGACGATAGATGCATTCCCTACAGAAGTCAATGGTCTTAGTGACTTTGACCCAGTCATAGTTTGGCAGGCGGATTGGTCACGTGGAGGAGATGCTGTCGTAGCCAGAAGAGGTATCAACTCAGTAGCAGACCTCAGAGGTAAAAAAATCGCAGTGGCAGAGCTAACGCCTTCGCACTCTTTTTTGATTTGGTTGCTAGAGGCAGGAGGACTTGGTGTTGACGATGTAGAGATTGTCCCACAAGCATCAGCTATCGATGCTGCAGAAGTCTTCAAAAGTCAGCGAGTAGATGCAGCTGTGGTTTGGAGTCCAGATGATATACTTTCCTTGAAAGCTGTACCTGGATCAAAAGTGCTGGAGAGTACGAGGTCAGCTGCTTACATCATAGCGGATGTATTCATGGCCAAAAGATCATATGTAGATCGTAATCAAGATAAGATTGCAAAAGTCTATGAAGGATGGATGAAAGGTGCTGCTGAGATTAACTCCAGTGCATCGGCCAGAAATAAAGCCGCTTCAATATTGGCAAGAGAATTTACCGAAAGGGGAACGGCTCTTACGGATGCCGAAGCTGCAGAGATGATAGGGAATGTGAGATTGACTACTCATGGAGATAATCTAAACTTCTTTGGACTCAATGCCGACTACCGCGGCGTAACTGGCAATGAGCTATACAGTGAGATGAGTAATCGTTATACGGACCTTGGATTTATAGAGGGACGTGTACCTAACTGGCGGCAGATCGCATACCCAAGATTAGTGAATGGTGCTTCCTTGAGTGGCGCTACTCACGGTGCTGAAGGAGCAAAAGAATTTACTAGAGCAACAGCAGCTGAAAGTACAAAAGAGGCCATAGCTACGAAGAGAGTGAGTATCAACTTCCGTACAGCAGAATATCAGCTGGACGAGAATGCCAAGTATATTATCGATAAAGAATTTGCAGGGATTGCTAAGGCATTTGGTAATGCACGTATACGTGTCGAAGGAAATACCGATAGCACCGGCAACTACGATAGTAATGTTCAGCTCAGTCAGCGCCGCGCTCAATCTGTGGTGAACTATCTCATCAGCGAATATAATATGCCACGCAATAGATTTATAGTAGTCGGCAATGGACCTGATAACCCTGTAGCTAACAATAGCACAGAATCTGGCAGAGCTCAAAATAGACGTACGGACTTCGAATTGATAGGAGAATAGATCTCTATATTTCCTAACTACATGTCATTATTCAAACTTCGAGGACCTCTTACTAAGACTCAAGATCTTATACTTTCGCTTGTGGGTCTCGTGCTATTCATCCTTGTGTGGTGGGTTTTAGCCGAGGCGCTGTCGCAACAAAAGCCGATCTATGGCGACTTTGATAGCAGCCTGCCGAGCTCGATATCAGGAGAAGTAGATCAGTCGACTTTAGACTCCATAGCTGTCAGAGATTCTATCGCTTTCGCAAATGCAACAGAGTTTGAAAAGGTGTATCCATTGTTACCAACGCCACTAAGTGTCGTACAGTCATTTCCTACTCTTATAAAAAGTGATGGACTAGTCGCTAATGCTATGAAGTCCATATGGTTGAATGTCCAGGGTTATGTCTGGGCGATCCTTATAGCTATCCCACTTGGGTTTTTGATCGCCTTGATACCTTTCTTTAGGGGACTGCTGAGTAGACAAGTAGATGCTATGCGATACTTGCCACTGACAGCTCTTACTGGATTGTTTATCATATGGTTTGGCATAGAGGATAGGATGAAGGTGGCCTTTCTGGCATTTGGTATCATCGTATATCTACTTCCTGTCGTTGTACAGAGAGTATTTGAAGTACAAGATGTATATCTGAAGACCGTCTTCACTTTAGGTGCAACAGACTGGCAAACCATCAAGACGGTTTACATACCCTCGGTGATGGCCAAGCTCATGGATGACATAAGAGTATTGACAGCTATCTCATGGACTTATATCATCATCGCCGAATTAGTCAATAGGGCTGGAGGTATCGGCTCTCTGATTTATATCAAGGCAAGACAAGGTCAGATACCAAAGGTATTTGCGATACTCATAGTGATCATCTTGATTGGATTGATACAGGATTTGATTTTTGTCTATATCACCAAGAGATTGTTTCCGCATAAGCACTATGAGTCTTACTTGTTTGGTCTGAAAGAATCACGATTTGGTGTACTGGCCATGCTAGGCATACTTTTTCTTGCCGTCCTAATCAATGGATTTTTTGGTCTTTCATCGACCATCTTGTTGATTCTTATATGTGTGATAGGCCTTTCAGGATTGCTCTTTGCCTGCTATGGCGAATACCTTATCTTTTCTAAATCTCAGGCGCGATGAGTAAGATATTCACAGATACAGATCTGCCTAATATCATAGAGCTCAAGGATATCGGCCAGTCCTATGATGGCGGCCAAAACTGGATCATCAAAGATTTGGAGTTTTTAGTTGAGGATAAAAAAGATCAAGGTCAGTTTGTTGTGATCTTAGGGATGTCGGGCTCTGGTAAGTCAACCCTCCTCAGATATATAGCAGGTCTTCAGAAGCCGACCGAAGGAAGTGTGATTATCAATGGCAAAGATGTAGATGAAGGCGAGAGAGTGAGTATGGTCTTTCAGCAGTATTCTTCTCTACCATGGCTCACAGTACTAGAGAATGTGAGTCTCGCACTTCGCTATAAAGGCGTATCCAAAGCCGATAGAGAGGAGCAAGCGATGGAGATCATAGAGCTAGCAGGACTTGCTGGCCATGAGAATAAATTCGCCCAATATCCTAACCTGTCAGGTGGCCAGCTACAAAGAGTAGCCATCGCCAGAAGTATCATCGCCAACCCGCGCATCTTACTCATGGATGAGCCTTTTGGTGCATTAGACATCAGAACGAGACTGCAGATGCAAGACTTGCTCACCAGCATCTGGAGAAAGTATCATTCTACTGTCGTATTCGTCACTCACGACATAGCAGAAGCGGTCTATCTAGCTGATGATATCTACATCCTAAAATCCAGTCCTTCTAGATTCGTCAAACACATTGATATCGATCTCCCCTTAGTCAGAACCAAGGAGACTAAAAGAC
>CAYYBR010000022.1:0-26438 GCA_964470035.1 uncultured Saprospiraceae bacterium | reverse complement strand
CGCCGAGCTATCTGCAGAGACACATTCATCTGTGCCGTAATGATAAGTTATTCTAAGATCATAGCATCGTAGATGACACTTTGGATACGGGGCCTGTAATCGCCTTTACCAAGCTTGTTGTTTCTCATCGTCGGATATGTTCGATTAGATAAGAATACATATACGATATCGTGATCTGGATCGGCAAAAACCGCAGTACCTGTAAAACCAAGATGTCCAAAAGCATTGCGGCTTGCCTTTTCTGACATATTCTGGCTTTTGTCAGGATCTAGCTCTTTCATATCAAAGCCTATCCCCCTCCGCGTAGAACGCCAGTGGCGCTTAGTAAATAAGTCAATGGTCTTCGGTTGAATATACTGTCGTCCTCCATAGTAACCATTGTTCAAAAGCATCTGTGCTAACACGGCTAACTCTAGACTATTAGAGAAGAGACCGGCATGACCACTAACTCCTCCTAACATGGCTGCACCCATATCGTGTACCGTACCTTGTACCACTTGATTGCGCCAGTATTGGTCAAACTCGCTAGGAGGCAATTCGTCCTTATCATATATGCGATAGGGATTGAACATCGTACGCCTTAATCCTAGTGGAGCATAGAAGTTGATCTCAGCATATCCATCCACTTGATATCCACTGATATTCTCTACTGTCTTGTTCATGATATAAAAGGCGAGATCGCTATATCGATAGTTAGTATCATCTCTCAGACCTGAGGAAAAGATACGTCTCCATATAGTATCTGGATAGTCTGATCGTAGATACAGATTAGGGGTGACCATCACTTCAAAATCCGGGGACTTTTGATCGCGATAGTATTCGTCAGATAGTGTTGTACTTTTCTCTCCTTCCAAGGTGTTTTTATAAAAAGGGATCCATCCTGCCAAACCCGCCACATGACTCAACATGTCTTCGTATATCATAGGGGCTTTGGTAGTTGTATCTTCTTCTGGGATATACTGTGCTACTGGTTGATTGATGTTAAAGAGATCACGATCCTGGAGATGCATAGCCGATATCGTAGATGCCATGACCTTGGTTACTGATGCTACGTCGTACATATGCTCTTTCTGGACTTTCACCTTATTATCATATGTATGGTGTCCAAAGGCTTCATGATAAACTATCTTGCCGTCTTTAGCGACTAAGACCTGACATCCCGGAGCCGCTTTTTCCTTGATCATCTCTCCTACTATCTCTTCGATCCGTGACAGTGTATCAGAATTCAGCCCAACGGCTTCAGGAGCTGCAAAACCGATCCTACCAAGACTAGGCACATGTATACCGTGACCAACAGGAAACTTGGCGGAAGCTGTGACAGGCATCTTGCCAGTAATATCAGTAGCACCAAATATGGCTTGTGATGCCGCTTCTTGTGCTAACACGTCTTCTTCATAAGCTACGATGAGATTAGGTACTCCTTCAAAATAAGACGTAGCATAGGGTGACCCAAAAAGTGTAACGAGTGCCTTTTTTCGACTTGATATCGTATTAATGAAATCTCGCTGACCTTGTACGATGCCAAACTCCCTAGATGCTTGCCGACTCATATCATGTACAGACACTAGTATGATATCATATCCTGATAATTTGTTGAGCATATCTGTATATGCGCTGAGGTCAGCACCTTTGGGAAGATTGAAGTGATCACAGTCGACATATGAATTGATGCGCTTTTGATAAGGCTGGATTTTGTTAGCACCCAGACTGATACTTGCATATCGGCTACCCCTTAATTGTCTTATCGGTAGAAAGCTCTGATTATTAGAGACGAGCGTGATCGCCTTTTCATAGATTTTGGACTTCAGGATATTTGAAGATGCATTATTTACTTCGTCGAGTATGCCTGTTGGAGTCGCTGTACCGCCAGTTTGATGTAGTCCTATGTCGTACTTGGCACCCAAGACACGTCTCACACTAGCCTCTAATCGTGACATAGTGATCGTCCCATCTGCCACTGCACTTTTCACTTGTTTTACTGCTGCATGGATGTCTTCAGGTAGCAAGATGATGTCATTTCCAGCAAGGAACGCTGCCACATCTGCTTCACCAGGTGGGAAGTGTTTTGTCACAGCCTTCATCTCCATAGCATCTGTGATAATCAGCCCTTCAAAACCCATCTCATCCCTAAGTAAGCCAGTAGCTACTCTATCTGATACTGTCGTTGGTCGATTAGGTCGATCATCCAGTGCAGGCACTTGGAGATGCGCTACCATTATGGATGAGATCCCTTGCTTGATCATCATCTTAAATGGATATAGCTCTATACTATCGAGACGCTTTCTATCATGAGGTATGACTGGCAGATCATGATGCGAGTCTACAGCTGTATCACCATGCCCAGGGAAGTGCTTCGCACAAGCGAGTATACCTGCGTCTTGCATCCCTTGCATGTATGCATAGGCTTTGGCAGATACGTTATAGCGGTCTTCGCCAAATGATCTGATATTTATCACCGGATTAGCTGCATTATTATTGATGTCTACGTCAGGGGCAAAGTTCATGGTGATACCACTTTGCTTACACTGACGGCCGATCTCAAGTCCCATAGAATAGATGAGTTGCTGATCATTGATAGCACCGATGGTAAGCTGCTTAGGAAAGCTTATCGCATCTTTCGGAAATCTCATACCTAGTCCCCACTCACCATCTATGGCCATCATCATCGGTATATCAGATAGTTTCTGGTATTCATTGACCAAATGAGCCTGCTTCTCTGGATGTCCCTGAAAGAAACAAGCTCCTCCAACTTTGTACTTTTTGATTTGCTCTTTGACACTATTGATATGCGCAGGATCTTCTTTCGAAAATGCTCTGATCATGAAGATCTGTCCAATCTTCTCATCTACATCCAGTGTGGCCATCACAGAGTCAACCCATTGTTCCTTAGGTGTACTCTGGCCGTGTATGACTTCTGAAAAAAATGTGCTGATGACTAAGACTAAAGCTATGGGGTATACATTCTTCATCTTCTAATTTTATCTAAAGCTCTTGGATCAAGCGCTACTGCTTTTTGAAAATTCTCTTGGGCCTCCTTCTCTAATCCCTTATTGATTTGGGCTAAGCCTAAATTTACGTAAGTGAGAGCGATATCAGGATTAACTGATATGGCGCGCTCATAGTATGTAATTGCCTCATTATGTTGCCCTGCGCTACCATGGGCAGTACCCATCAGTGACAAGGCGTCAAAGTTATTAGGTTGATGTGTGAGCACCTGAAAGAGGTATCTTTTCGCTTTTTCAAAATCTCTTTCTTGGCTTCCGGCACGCTTGGCAGCTGCGGTTAATGTTTGAAGAAGATTAGAAAAAGCAAGATCATAAGAAGGGTCCAGCTCGAGAGCGTAATTATAATACTTGATGGCTGTATCGTACTCCGCTAAGTACGTGTGTGCATTAGCTGTCTGCATGGCGGCTTCTTTGTATCTGGGATGGATGCGCAATGCTTCTTCAAGATGACTAATCGCTTCTCTAATCATAAGATCTTCTTTATCAGCAGAAATATCATCTGCACCAGATCTCTCAAGCAGTGTTCCAGCAGCTGCATTGCGAACTTTTGCACTCTCGGGTGAGGTCTCAACATCTGTCGTAAAGAGAGTGAAATCATCCTGCCATATGGAAGATCTTGTCATCGTCTTCCCCGTCATCAGTAATAGGAGAATGAGGGACAACGGAGTTACAAACCTTACTCCGAAAGGTGATTTATAGATCTGTATCAAACCCAGGCTCGCTATTGCGGCTACCGACAGCGATGGTACAAAAAGAAACCTCTCAGATATATGGGTACCGATAGGAAACAGCACATTAGACGTGAGGAAGATCGTTGCATAGTAGAAAACTATCATCAGACTAATCATCGATCGACGTCTTATCCCGAGTGCGGCTATACCCAGCAAGGCCAAATTCATAATACCTGATACCCATACAGAAAGATCACTGAAGTTCATAACTCCGACATGCCTAGGATAGTAATCATGCGTAAGTGGATGAGGGAACACAAGTAGCTGTATGTACTTTCCAAGGCCATACAGTATAGTTGCCCACTTCTCTTCGCTCGTAAATGCTAGGTAAGAACCATCGACTACCTTGATGAACGGGTTATTCAAAAGTTCATTAGGAGTGTCTCCCAGACCCGTTCCTATGATCGTTGATCGAATATAAAAGTAGACCCCAAAAACAGTCATACTGAGTATACCCACCTTTACAGAAGAAGAAAACTTGGATACTTGATCACCACTTAAAAAATAGGCGAAGAATGGCACCAATATAACCATCGGCGCAGCACTCTCTTTAGATAGCAATGCCAAAAAGAGTGACAATCCTGCCAGGGCTAGTGCCAGAAAACTTTTGTCTCTCACATATCTCAAGGAAGCAAGAAAGGCAATAGTTGAAAACAAAAAAGAGAGCATCTCATCCATGCCTTTCACATTCGCAACGACTTCTGTATGTATTGGATGAGCAGCATATATCGCCGTACAGAGTAGGGCAAAAACCAGTTGATGATTCCGCGGCCACGAAATTTGGATAGAGATGAGTGCTTGATAAATGAGAAGGCATAGTAGGCCATAGGTCAAAAGAGATACCATGTGAAAAACCCATGGACTAGAGCCAACTATGCCATAGAGTACTGAAAATAAAGCTAGAGAGAGGGGTCGATATCTTCCCCCGCTTACCAGGTCAGACTTTTGCTCTCCTTCAAAAAAACCCGTGAAAGAGTCAGTAATAAAAATATCGTAGAGACCGCCCCACCCTTGCTTCACAAAATCATTGTCATATATGACGATTGCATCGTCTTGTGTGAACTCGTACATACAACTTGGCGCATATAGTAATACAGCAAATGCAAATACCATGAGCCTGGCCATGTTGATATTTGAGCTAATACTTGACAGTGACATCTTTAGTGAAGAGATCCTTTTGAATTTAGATACAAATTACTATTTATTGTAATGTGTTGTAGGTTATACAACTTGTCTATATTCGACAAACCATGTCTATAATCAATGATAAGTCTATAAGGTATTTGCGAAAGCATGATAAGGGGATGGATATGATCCATAAGAAGTATGGCATACCTCCTAATTGGTCACGTCCCGAAGGTTATGAGACGCTTGTCAAAATTATACTAGAACAGCAAGTATCCTTGTCCTCAGCCAAGGCGACCTTTGACAGATTAAAAGAAAAGGTCGGTAAAGTCGTCCCCTCCAGATTAATCGACGAGTCTATACCATCGCTTAGAGAAGCAGCGATAAGTCGACAGAAAGCTGGATATATCATCGGGCTTGCAAGAGACATCAAGTTGAAGAGAGTCGATCTCAATAATTTATCAAGACTAACTAGGGAGGATCAGTTAGAGATGCTTACGAGTATAAAAGGAATCGGCCCTTGGACGGCAGAAGTATATCTATTATTCGCGTTACAAGATCCAGATATATATCCCAGAGGAGATATCGCTTTGATCAATACTATCAAAGAGCTTTACGATGCTACGTCTTCTGAAGAGGCAGAAGAAATCAGTAAGCAGTGGTCACCATATCGATCTGCAGCGTCATATATGCTCTGGCATTACTACTTGAGAAAAAGAGGACGAGAAAACATCATCGAAGTTTAAAGTCCTATGACGTCTATGCTTCCGACATAATAATCAGGATTCACTTTGATTCTTTCAGGCTTGGACTCAAGAGAAATATTTTTCCACTGGGTAGTTGCCTCAAGGACATGGACTTCTCCATCTATCTCCACTTCTATCGGCATGTTGAGGTTACTGACTGCATTGGTCCAGCGATATCCCAGTCGATCATTTCGATATCCATACTCAAGGATGGGCACATCTTTAGAGCGCAAGTATTGATCAAAGAACCCTTCTAAGTTCATACCTGCCTTTTCAGCTATATACTTTTCGACCTCTGCTGAGGTCGTCGTTTGATGATAAAAGTTTTCATTGAGTCCTCGCAGGATATCTCTCCAGAGATCATCATCCCCAATCAACTGTCTCAAAGTATGTAAGATGTTACTACCCTTAAAATACATGTCTCTCGAACCTCGAGAATTAACACCATATGATCCGATCAATGGTTTATCATTGACAATAGATGTGCGCATGCCCCTTACATATTCTGCTCCCGCTTCTTTCCCAAAATGATACTCTACATAGAGTGCCTCACTATAGGTTGTAAATGACTCATGCACCCACATGTCAGCGATATCCTTGTAAGTGATATTATTAGCAAACCATTCATGGCCCGTCTCATGTATGATGATATAGTCAAACTTTAAACCCCATCCACTAGAACTTAAATCTCTGCCTCTATAACCATTCTCATAACCATTACCATAGGTTACCGCACTTTGGTGTTCCATACCCAAGTAAGGAACCTCTATCAACTTGAAACCATCTTCATAAAACGGATAAGGTCCAAACCAATGTTCGAAAGCATCCATCATGCCAGGTACCTGAGCAAACTGAACTTTCGCTTTATCAAGATTGTCTCGTAAGACATAGTAATCAAGCTTTAGAGGACCAGCTTCACCATCATACACTTCACCAAAGTGGACATAGTCTCCTATGCTAATATTGACACCATAGTTATTGATGGGATTAGTGACTTGCCAGTGATATGTCTTTTTACCATCCTGTCGGGTATCTGTTTTGATGAGTTGACCATTAGAAACATCCATGAGATTGGGAGGTGTAGTAACGCTTATCATCATGCTGTCTGGCTCATCATACATATGGTCTTTACATGGCCACCATATACTTGCTCCTATTCCTTGACAGGAGTTGGCAACAAAAGGAAGGCCATTGTCATCGTGAGTCCAGGTGATGCCACCGTCCCAAGGAGCACGTATAGCAACATGCGGATGTCCTTCATAGCTAACAACGACACTATTGATATCACCTTCTTTTTGAGGCTTTCTTAAATGAACGAAGTGTGCATTGCCATCAGATCTTACAAGTAACTTCTCACCATTTTGAGTTACACCTGTAATCTGCAGTGGTGGTTGTAAGTCGACTTGGAGCACTTGATGTTCAGTTAAAACCTCATACGATATCGTATTGCTCCCATGTATCGTAGAGTCAGATGGATCTACTTCGATATCCAGATGATAATGCGTCAAATCCCACCAGCTTCTCTCTGGTGTCACTGAACCTCTTAAAGTATCCTGTCTTGTAAACTGTGCCTCAGCGCTAGTATATGTCAAACTGATGATGACAAGAGCTATGAGTTTTGCGATATATCTCATAATCCAAAAATATGATGGTCTATCCCAAAGCTAATCTATATGGCGGTCAAGCCAAATATTAATCTAGGACAAACCGAGCAGTTATACCTCCATTGATATTTGTAATCGGAAACTGTGTAGACGTAAATGGACGAGTCGCCGAATAATCGAAGAACAGCGATAGGATGAAATTCTTATTCACATCATAGTTCAAGACAGGCGCAAAAGTGAGCGTCTTGGTACCTCTTGTAGGTTCTGCCGCTTGACCGTCTCCTAACTCATGTATAAACGTTACATCATCCCTGAACTGAAGGTCAAAGGTAAACTCAAGTCTGTTCGCCTGTTCATCTTCCACTCCTCCGCTATTGAGCCCTCGTCTGTTATCATCAGTAGGGAGTTCGAGTTCGTCGTTTTCTGGATTATCAGGATCTTGATTTCTTCTACGCTCTCTTGTTCTATTCTTACCTAATAAGAATCCGATCTTCACGTCTTGGAATGTCCATCCCAATCCAAATGTAAAGGCAGTAGTCTTGGCCTCTGTTAGTTGGGCGAGTGTCGTCGCAAGTCGAAGACTTCTGGACTTAGAGTAATCAGCATTAATCGACAGGTCCGAATTTGTTCTGAGATCTAATCCTATAATTGGTTGGAATCTCTCGTCGATCACAATCTCTGGAACTTCAAATCTGGCAAAGTAGTTTCCTGTAGATATATTGGGATCTATAAAAAATGGATCTTCAGAATTGAATTGTAAGTCCGTTTCAAACGTGTTTACATTGAGCGTCGTCTGATAGCTGTGTCTTATACTTATATTAGAAAATACTTCTTTCAAAAAAGGCAAATCTGATAAGCCGTTATAAGTTAAGCTCCAATTTGGATTAGGTATAAAGCCGCGCTTCTCTACTCTAGATCTAAAGTCAAGATCGACTGTATTCGCATCTTCATTGGTATAGGCTGAAAGAAATGCAGGAATCAATACCTCCACCTGCTGCCTACCTAGTCCTTGTGCAAATCCCACATCAGTAGTATGTGCTCCAGCACCATCTACGTTAGGTAGTCGATTAGATATGATTCTTCTATTAGCGTCGAATCGAGCAAATAATTCATCCACATCCGAATTGAACAATGTATTCAATGCGATATAGGAAATCTCAAAACTTCCAAAGTCTCTTTGAGTAAGTCTTTGAAATGTAGTGTCTCCAAGGTTGCCTTGGACTGGTGCGTTTACAAAGTATTCTGAGTGATTCTGTGTATATCGTTTTCTAAAATCTACATCTATAGAAAATCCTTTCCAAGGCTCTATGGTAATATCTGCTTCGTAAGTCTGACTATTCTCTTGTATTATCTGTTGATTCTGGAAGATACTAGAGGTGATAACTCTCTCTCCTCTTTCATCTAGAAATCTAGTTAGATTTGGTTGTGCGCCTAAGGTAAATCCAAGGCCTGGATCGTTGCCAGTTAGCCCAAAGAATCTTGGCGTGTTTAGATAGCCAGGTATCGTCGTACTTAGATCTTCTACATAGTTAAACTTGATCTCTCTAACTGAGAGCAAAGGACGCAATAAGATCTTTTCAAATGTGCTAGCCTCACCTGTATTTTTAGGTTGCTCTTCTGCAGAATCTCGAGTACTTCGACGTCGTGAGCTCCTGCGATTCTTGCCTTCTAATCTTTTGAAGTATGGAATCTTCTCATATAACTCCTCAAAATCAAAGGTGGCCCTGACCGTTCGTCGTTGACTATTCTGTATAGTATTTCCTAAGGTGATACCGGCATCATCAAAGGATGTAAGGGAAGCGGCATTCCATGTATAGTCACCATTATATTGTGCTTGTGCATCTATCCAATCTAATCCAGGGATATATCTGAAAGGCACTCTGTAGCTCAGGGCTATGCCTTGGTTATAAAACTTTAATCTTCCAAAATCTCTTAAGTTATCTCTGAGATACCTATTAACAAAGGAAGGATCATTAGCTATCTGACTTTCGAAGGATTCTCCGATAGGGTTTCCATTCTCATCAGTTTCGAACTCATTGCCTAATACGTCATTCCATCGTCTTTCTCCAGCAGTCGGTGCCACACCTACTTGCTTTAGCTCATCTACGACTGCCGAAGCTGTGGCATTATAATTAAGCTTGAGGGACTTCGCTAGATCCCAAGACAAGGAGTAGTTACGATCCCATGTAAATCTCTGATCATCAAAAACATACTCAAAACCTTCAGAAGGGTCTGGAAGTCTAAATAATCTGGAGCTCCTGAAGCGATTAAGCTGAGTGTTGAAAGAAAGAGAATTAGGCACTGGATTAAAGTTGAACTCTTTAATAAATCGCAGCGCCTTGGGTTTTATATTTTTAAATGGCTGAATCGGACTTGCTTGTGCATTATAAGAATAGGCAAGCTCTCCTCTCTGGTCATCAGTAGTCTCTTCTTTTATAATTTCATCGCTATGCGTAACTCTTGAGAAAGAATAGCTCGCTGCAAAGTTTGAAATATCCCAAGGCTTTGGCTTTCCTGAACTGGTTCTTTCTTTTCTAACATTAGTAAAGTTGAAAGTACGTATAGTCGTAATGTCTTTTTGACGTTCAGCGATATCTTCTCTTTCAAGTTCAGTCAGATTAGGGTTAGATAGCAACTCGTCTTCTGTCAGATCTAACTCTAATGGATCAAACTCTGGTGTACTTGTTGATCTAGCAAACTGATAATAGAATGGAACACTCAAGCCCCATTTTTGCGGAAAGAGTTTTCCTAATTGTAAGTTAGCCGCAAAGTCATATTCTTCGACAGCTTCGAGGCTTCGGTCTTGAACCTGCTGATCGATCTGTCCAAATCCTATAGAGCTATAATTATAACTTGCAGTAATATTCCCGAGATCTGCAAGTTGTACATCTGCTCTGGCGATACCAGCAAAACCGCCCCGATTATTCAGTCCTTTGAGTCGAAGTTCGTTGACCCAGATCTCTGCATCTATCGATTCTTGTTGTCTCTGTCCGGTATTTCGAACACCTATCACCATACTCCTGATAAGCCCGAGCGTAGGGCTACCCTTCACCGTTATCCTAGCATTAGGTTGGTCGGGATTGGCTCCCTCTATCGTAAACTCTTCTAATACTGAATTGCCCGAAGCATTACGTGCGATCTTCGCATCTTGGAAGAGCCGTAAGGGAAAGGATATCATATTCTCTTCCTTCCAAACTTCTGCTTGGTACTCCTCGAAAGCTATGTTATTTATAAAATCACCTGTCATCTGGTTGATGAGAGGGTCTGTGATCGTACTATCCGAAAAGACTAGTGGAACCTCGTACTCATAGTAATTATTGAGAAAGTCCTTTCCTATCCTCACAAATATCGATAGATCTCCTTCATCTAGTGACTGGCCTCTTTCTTCTGCATGGACGAACATCTCCAGGTCTTCAAACTGTCGCATATCCAGACGGGTAAGTCTAGTCATCATCATCTCACAGCTATCTGTGAGACCCATAACATTTAGGGCGAGCGAGTTTTCGTCTTGAAGGATATTAGAGAACGTACTGAAGATTCTTTCTTGCTGGATACCTCTTGGAAGAACATATCTAAATGGTTCTTTACGACCATTTTCCTGGATACCTACTTCATTCACTATAAAGTCTACACCATCATCTGGTCCCTCATCACACACTGGCTGGAGGCGTCTCCACTGATTACGAACGAGCTCAAAATCAGCTAATCTAAAAGTCTTTTGCTGCTGAAAACCAGCCATAACAATCCGCATGAATTGGATCGACCGTAGACTGTTCAGATCACCCTGTGTAGCTGTCGGAGAAGCAATCGGTATCTGAAAGCGGTACCATATTTCTTCTTCTTGAGTTTCGGGATTAGTCGTTGTTCTTGAGTCCGTTATAAATTGAGCTGCATTGACATCTATCTGTCCTCCAGAGTTGACTATAGGAACTGCGTACTCGAAGTATGACTCGTTAGTCTCAAGAGAGCGATTAGAGTTCAGATCTTCTGCATCTGGCACGGGATTACCTAGCCCTATCCTTGCATCTCTTGTGGGAGCATTACCTTGAGGATGGTTAAACAATCTATATCTATCCAGTAGACTTATGTCATCCGGGAAGCTATCATCTAGATAGGCCAGGTAGTTATCATTCGCAACGTCCTCCAATCTTGTAGGGAAAGCACTTTCTATCGTTCTCACATAGTCTTCATGCCGTGCTCTTTCTTGTTCATCTGTAAGTCCATCTAATCCAAGATCCTGTTGTTCTTGAAACTGGATTTCAAATCCCTGTACATTAGGAATCGATAGCGGCACATCACCCCAGTTAGTCTCTCTTATCGGCGTTACATCATCATCCGTAGGGATAGAATTTTCATAGAACTGTAGGTTGTCGCGAAGTACGTCTTCAGAGACATTTCCTAGGTGGAAAAAGATATTGCCATTTTCAAAAGCTGGCTGCTCTACATCATCAGTATCCATGAAAGGATTCAACATCCAAAACTCTATGTACTCGTAGTTAGCAGCCTCAAAATCATTGTTAGGAAGAAACCTCATGATACCTCCCCACCTAGATTCTGGATCATTAAGGACAACTCTGTCTGTTGTCTCATCGTAAGAGACACCTGCTGTCCTGATCGGCAAACCCGAATCACTTATACCTCCTGCAAGGCCTTCTGGTACGTCATAGTTATATGGTCCTCTTTGATCGGGATAGTAAGTGATATCAAATGTCCTCAAATCCGGTATCTGACTAACATCTATATCTCTGTCGAAAAGCTCTGTTTGATCTATCCTTCTGGTATATGAGTTTCTTCTTGTCGTCTCATTAAATAAGACTCCTGATAAGTCATCAACGACATACCAGTTAATCAGTGCTCTATTAGCACCACTGAAGACATCATTGATGAACTCTCCATCTTCGATACCAACGATAGGACTCGGACTTGCTAAGGACCAAATATTAGTTCTTGATCCGAGTGGGATCCCACTATTCGCACCTTCAAAATCATCCAAACTAACCACCCCTTCATCACTATCCGGAGCATTGATCGCTCCTGAGTTTCCAGGTTTTAATCCAGCCACTTCGGCCGAAAAAGTAACCGATGATGGTGCATCAGTTTGAATTAGTGGTAACCTGTCAAGGAAGGTAGTGATACCTGGTGCTTCGGTCGAATAATTCAGATCTAAACCGAACATTCTATTATTTATCGGATCCTCTCCTATGTTAACTTTTTGCGTAAATGGTCTTTCAAATAGACGCATATATGTTGCACCTAAAGTGAAATTAGGATTAAAGCGAAATTCACCCCTGAGGCCAAACATCGTCTTCTGCTGAAGATTAAAAAGGCCTTGGTCTTCGAAGGATACATTGATAGGTACTCCTTGCTGTAGAAATGACTCATTCAGGATTTTTATTCTTCCTATCCCGTAGTCTATGTCATAGTCTATGCCCTCTCTTAATATCTGGCTACCTGCTCTTACAGTCACCGATCCCTGAGGGATATTGAAAGCCCCAAGTGATATCTCTGAAGATGTATTAGATTTTACCTGCCCTTTTATGAGGAATCTATTTCTTTCTGGGTTTTGGCGGGCAGTAGTAACCGTATTGCGGTACAGCTCCGGATAAGCATATTCTTGGAAGAGTTCTTCACTACCTAGGAGGCCTCTTAAGGACTCTCCAAAAGGTTCTAATACTGGAAAGATGATACTTCCAGTCCTTGTATTCACTGAGATACCTGGGACAAAATCAAAGATTCCATCCTCTTGTGGATCTCCATATATATTGAGCCTATCTAGTTGGAAGAGAGAGAGAAGAGGTACATCTCTGAACCCAGGCTCAGGGATAAATCTGATCTGAGTATTATTAGAATTGTCTTGGAAAAAGATATCTAATCTAAAATCCTCTTCAGTTAGTGAAGCGGTGCTCAGTGGGTATACATTCTTCATCATCAGATCCCAAGATGGCATATCTGGATTCTGATTACTGCTTTTTAGCATCTTGACGAAGATGACATCTTCAGGCTCTATTTGTTCTTCTTGATCTTGACCAAAAGTAAGTCCTCCACGATTACTCTCATTAGTCAACTCTCCGACCTTGTATACTTGGTTTCCATTGATCGAGTAAGTATACTCATAAGCAACTCCAAGTACTTGATTAGGTCTCAACCTTTGGTTGAGTGATATATATCCCAACTCTGGATGAAAGGTAAATTCATTAGGATTGAGCTTGCGCATATTATGGCGCTCAAAATCCCGTGACTTAGTCATCCCGAATTGAGTTTGGAGATTAGTCTCTACATTATCTATACGTCTTGTCTCATCATCATTTACGAGAGTGGTAAACAAGTCACTATTGAGGTTAGAGGGTAATCTCTGACCATCTACATCTTCATGGTTGGTAGCGGTAAAGGTCGGTTGCCATCGCGTATCAGGATCTGAAAAGTTGGCAGCGTTGGACTCGCCAAGGAACTCCAAAGCGGTCACTGAGGTAGCGTTAGTCAGGTCATTACGTTGGTCATTAGTCACCCATACTTCTATATCTGAGATTCTTACCAAGGATCTTACTTGTGGTATGTTCCTAAGTGCATTCTCAAAGTTTTCTCTGAAGTAATGAGCTAGAAAGAAGTGTCTATTTTCATCATATTGGTCAGGGAAAAGTTCGAACTCTTGGATGAGCTTGCCATTCTCGAGTGTTATTGATTCTCTTTCTGATCTTGATTGGGATGCTACTGCTGTAAGAAAGAATTTTCCGAATTGTAGCTCTGTCTTCAGTCCAAAAAGATTTTGCTGACCCTGGATAAGCTCACCAGGAAGGGTGAAGTTTACATCACCGGCTTCGATATTTTTGATGATATCATCTTCATCAAATAGCTCACTTCCATAACCCAGATTAAGCTTGTTATCAAAGCCGAAGGTAGCTTGGGTATTATAGTTAAAACCTAGATTGAGTTTGTCTCCGATCTGACCTTCTACGCCAACATCGATCTCCATATCAAAGTCAGGAAATCCAAATTGTGTCTGGGTTTGTTGGTTAAGGTTAGGGTTATCTATATCCTGAAAAAAGAAACCAAGAGTGAGATCTATATTGCCCGTTGGTTTGATTTCGATATCTGAGCCACCAAATAGTCTATCTAGAAGCAGAGCCTCCACATCTATCTCTGACATCGGGTCTAGTTGAAGACCTGCTGTAAAGTCTCTTGACTTAATCCCTGATAATTTACGAAAGTGATCTTGTTCTTGCTTTTTGGCCTGCCAATCTAGATACTCTGATAGTGTCAGATATGTAGGTGTACGATAATACTCTTCTCCTATTTTCTCAAATACTACGTATCGACCTGTCTCAAAATCGTATTCTACTTTTTCCTCTATGATAGAAGGCTTAATGTCGAATGGGTTATACTCATCGGTAGTAAAGTTGCCGTACGGATTATCCCTGATAGGTATAGTATCTAATACACTATATACTTCTTCATCTGGCCCAACTACACCTGTAGCTGAAGCTGATGTGGACATCAGCAAGTAAATAAAAAGAGCTACGATTGCTCGAAGAAAGTCTTTAAAGGGTATCATACGTTAGTCACCTTATCCTAACTCGGCACTTATAACAATCTCAGGTTAGATAGTATCTGAGTGTATAAGTACTTTCCGATCATTAGATAGTTCTTGAGTTGAGAGTTTTTTAATCTGTGGCTGTTGTGTTTCGACGTGCATATAACGCACTTTACTTTAACTAGCGTATCCCCATATAAATTATCTCAGATGCTGCAAAGCCAGCTTAATTATGTCTTCTGTCGACATCTCGGGTGATATTTGAAGGTTATCGAGAGTTTTGGATACTTTCTGGCGCTGAAAACCTAATGCGATAAGCGCCGCTAAGGCTTGATCTGAGGCCTTGACTTGGGTAGTTGGGACTGTCCCAGATGGAATGGCATCGCCTTTTTTGATTTTATCTTTTAACTCTAGAGTGACACGCATCGCAGTTTTAGGCCCTACGCCTTTTACTTTTTTGAATGCGGCGTGGTCGTCATTAAGAATCGCTGTACGCACTTCTAGTGGCGTCATAGAAGACAGTATGATCCTCGCCGTGTTAGGTCCTATACCAGATATAGAGATCAAGAGCTTAAAGAGTGCTTTTTCTTCTTCTGTGGCAAATCCATAGATAGTGAGAGCGTCTTCTTTGACGTGTAGATAAGTATATATGCGTCCTTCATCCAGACTTTCAATCTGTCCATAGGTGTGAAGAGAGATATGTACATGATATCCAACTCCACCCACATCACAGTAGACTTCTGTAGGTGTCATGAGAGTAAAGTGTCCATTGAGATATGCGTACATGGCTATATATGAACTGCAAATGTAATACGTCTATCTTCAGTTGTTCCTATATATTATGAGAGGAGCTTTAATTCTGTGCTGATATTAAGTTACCTTCGCCCACTGATTAAGAGCTAGTCACAAGCCTGATGAATGTACTTATCCTGGGTGGCGGAGGTAGAGAACACACCTTCGCTTGGAAGATCAAGCAAAGTCCCCAATGTCAAGAACTGCATGTTATCCCTGGCAATGCCGGCACTGAAAGTATTGCTACCAATTATGATATAGATATCCTGGATTTTGAATCCATATATTACTATGTTGAAAAACACGATATAGAGCTGCTGCTAGTTGGTCCTGAGAACCCTCTCGTAGAGGGTATCGTCGATTTCTTCGAAGAGCACATGCCAAGTTTGAAAGTCCTTGGGCCAAAACAAAATGGCGCTATGTTAGAAGGTAGCAAGGCCTTTGCCAAGGAGTTCATGAAGCAGTATGATATCCCCACAGCCGACTACATAGAAGTAACAAAATCTAATCTAGCAGAAGGGCTTACTCATATCGACATGAGTAAAGGACCATATGTCCTGAAGGCAGATGGCCTAGCGGCTGGCAAGGGTGTACTCATCATAGAGGATAAAGAAGTAGCCAAAGAAGAGTTAGAACTTATGCTCGGTGGCAAATTTGGACCGGCAAGTAAAACTGTAGTAGTCGAAGCATTTTTAAAGGGGTTAGAGTTTTCTGTTTTTGTTATGACTGATGGTGAGAACTACATCCTCTTACCTGAAGCCAAAGACTATAAGAGAATAGGAGAAGGAGATACAGGACTCAATACTGGAGGTATGGGTGCCGTTAGTCCTGTACCTTTTGTAGATGGTGTCATGATCGAAAAAGTAAAGGAGCGCATCGTGCTACCGACTTTAAGAGGACTTCAAGATAGAGATATCAACTATCGTGGATTTATCTTTTTGGGTCTGATCGAAGTAGAGGGAGAGCCGTACGTGATAGAATATAACTGTCGTATGGGAGATCCTGAGACTGAAGTTGTTCTTCCTCGCATCAAAAATGACTTTCTAGAAGTATGCTTAGCTCTTTTTGAAAAGAATCTTCATGAGATATCATTAGATCAAGATCCTAGAACTGCAGCGACTGTGATGACGGTATCGGGAGGATATCCTGAGGAATATGAAAAAGAAAAAGTAATCGAAATCGATGAAAAGCTCATAGGCGACAGTATCATCTTTCATGCAGGAACTAAAAGTAAAGAAGAGCAAGTTATAACCAATGGAGGCCGTGTTATCGCGGTCACTTCATTAGCTCAAAATCACCACGAAGCGATAGCTGCATCCATGAAATCAATAGAAAGTATCAGCTTTGAAGGAAAATATTATCGGAAAGACATAGGTTTTGATCTTTGATAGTCTACATCACTAGAAGAATAATGAGACACTTCATAATCCATACATGCTCAATAATACTCTTTCTCCTTGCAGCACAGAGTCTTGGCGCACAGGACAAAACACTCTTCAGCATAGGTGACGAAGAAGTGTCGATATCAGAATTTAAGTATATCTACGAAAAGAATAATCGAGATAAGGCAGACTATTCAGAACAGAGTCTCAAGGAATATCTGGAGCTTTATATCAACTTTAAACTTAAAGTTCATAAAGCTAAAGAGCAAGGTTATGATGATACAGATACATACAAGGCGGAACTCCAAGGATATCGCCAGCAACTTGCTGACTCTTACATCATAGACAAGGAGGTCATCGTAAAGATGGCAGAAGAGATAGAGAGAAGACAAAAGAATGATGTTGAGCTACAGCACATATTTGTCACCGCTGCGGAGAAGAGCTCTCGAGAAAGGTTAGAGGAAGCGAGAATAACTATCCAAGATATCAAGTCTAAAATCGATGATGGACTGCCTTGGGAAAATGCAGTCAACCTGTACAGTCAGGATCGAAGTAGTGCGGCATATGGTGGTGACATCGGATATATCAACGCTCCCCTACCTGAAGGATTTGTCGCATTAGAAAATCAGGCCTATCTCATCAAGCCTGGACAAATCTCCGAACCTGTTCAAACGAAAAATGGCTACCATATCATCAAGGTAGTCTCAAAGCGTCCTGCACGTGGAAGCATGGAAGGTAAGCACTTGCTGATTAGGAAGGAAAAAAACGGCATACCCTTGGCCAATGCGTATCCTCGAATAAAAAAGATCTACGATGAGATCAAAGGGGGCACAAGAACCTTCGAACAAGCAACAATTGTATCTTCTGAGGATACCGATACAAAAGGTAATGAAGGGTATCTAGGATTCTTTACAATCGGCCAATATGATAGAGCTTTCGAAGATGCTGCATTTGCAATAACCGAGGATGGTGGCATATCGGAGCCAGTCGAAACTTCAGTGGGGTGGCATATCATCAAAAGAGTAAGTAAGAAACCATTGGACGACATATCGGTGATCCAAGAGCGTATCAAGAATGCACCACTTCAGGGAGAGAGATTTGAAAAGATGAGGGATATCGTGGTGAATGATATCAAAGCGGAAGCAAACTTTTCAGAAGACATTGATCTGCTTAAAAAGTATATACAAGGGCTCAACGAAGATTACTATACCTACAGATGGCGGATAGGGGGTACAGATGGCGGTGTACTCCTCTCTTATGGTGATGACAAATATGGGCTTGCAGACTTTGCAGACTTTCTCAAGATCAATAGCAAAGCTCGTATGAAGGATAAAGACAGAAGAAGCATAAGTGCTTCTGTCTACGAGTTATATGAAGAGTTCGTCATAGAAAAAGCTATAGCATATGCTGAAGATCGGCTGGAGGATAGATATCCAGAATTCAAAAATCTGATGAGAGAATATCGAGAAGGCATATTGCTCTTTGACATAGCTAAAGATCAGATCTGGGATAAAGCAGCTTCTGATACAACGGCCATCTCTAGATTCTTCGATCAGCATAGTGCTAATTATCAGTGGGAGGAGAGATATAAGCTTAGTCAGTATACTGTCCGATCCATCACTCCAACAGAAATCACTAACATCCTAAACACAGCAAGAACAACAGAGACGTCTAAAGATCTCATAGAAAAGTTCAACACTGACAAAGAGCTCATCCTTCGTAAAGAAGAGATCCTTGAAAAGGGGCACAAGTCTTTAGATGGTATGATCATGAGAAAAGGATTTGTATCTGCACCTAAGTTTAATAACAAGTTGCAGTTGACAACATTTACGAAAGTGGAAGAAGTCATACCTGCACAAGCTAAGTCTCTCAAAGAGGCTCGTGGTTATGTAATCTCGGACTATCAAGATCAACTCGACAAGGAGTGGATAGCGGCGCTTAGAGAGGAGTATAAGGTCAAGATCAATCAGAAACGTCTAAGAAGTCTGTATAAATAAGGATGGTAGCCGCAGATACCTATAGGCTACTTTTACTGTCATGTTTTGTCATCTTATGTTCATCATGTCAGCATCAGATCGATGTACCCACCGGGAAGACTCTAGTTGCTAGCGTAGGCGACCAAGCGCTCTATAAATCTGATTTGGATCAGATTATACACCCAAATACCAGCACACAGGATAGTGTATCCATAGCAACGGCATATATCGATCAGTGGGTACGAGAAAAACTGATGACCGATCAGGCTAACCGATACTTCTCCAAAGACCTCGAAATCCAGCGACTTGTCTCTGAGTATGAAGGCAAGTTGCTAGGAGTAAAGTTGGAAGAAAAGATCTTAGCGGAGCACTATGATACCGTGATCCACAGAGACGAATTAATATCATACTACAATGAGATCAAGACTCAGTTCGTACTTTCTGAGGATATCTACAGATGTGTCTATGTCAAGATCAAGAGAGAGCAGGATGGCCTCTCAGAGTTTCGCAAAAATTGGCAAGATGAGAGCTTACAGGACGTTCATATATTTGCACTGGCATTTTCAGAGGAGTATCACAGTGATACGCTCATGTGGAAGTCAGATAAGGATGTGCACATGTGGTATGACAGTTGGTCTCAAGCTAGAATCGACAAAAAACAGGTTCAAACCCAGCGAGACAGCGAGTATGAATACTTTCTTAAAATTGTAGATCAGGAAGCCAAAGGGGAGATATCTCCGTTAGCATATATAGAAAAACAACTAGTAAGAATGCTTTTGCATAAAAAACGTGGCGAAATCCTCGAATCCTACAAGCAGGAACTGTATGAAAAAGCACTTAATGATAACACAATAAAACTACCCTAGTGAAGCATATACTTATCGCCATACTTTGCATATACACTTGCGTAAATGGTTATTCTCAAAATGGCCTTATCCTTGAAAAGGTGATCGCTAAAGTCGGAAGTGAAGAGATTTTTTACTCTGATGTACAAGAATTACTCGGTTATGCAAAAGCCCAAAATCCGGACACCGATGAATCTCTCCAATGTAACATACTCGATCAGCTGATCTCTGGTAAACTACTTGTCGATCAAGCTAAGATCGATAGTATATATATCACGGATGTGGAGTTAGATGCTCAAGTACAAAGAAGACTTGACTATATCCTTACTCAGATGAACAACGATGAGCAAAGATTTTATGAATACTACAACAAAACAGTAGCAGAGCAACGAGAGGCCATGCGTGAACCTATGAGAGAGCAGATGATACAAGAACGTATCCAAGGATCACTTATACAGAGCGTAGATATCACTCCAAGTGAAGTCATCAGTTTCTTTGAAGATATACCAACTGATAGTCTACCATTTCTTCCAGCAGAAGTGGAGCTAGGTGAGATTACTTTAAAGACGATGATCAGCGACGATGTGAAAAGTACGGCTAAAGAAAAGTTAGCAAAGGTCAGATCTCGTATCATAGATGACGGTGAGAACTTTGCAGAACTAGCTTCTTTGTTCTCAGATGATCCAGGTTCTGCAGCCAATGGTGGCGAGCTAGGATGGGCAAAAAGAGGTTCCTACGTACCGGAGTTTGAGGCTATGGCTTATAGCTTAGAGCCTGGAGAGATCTCTGAGATAGTGGAAACACAGTTTGGCTTCCACATCCTAGAGTTACTCGAACGAAGGGGTAATACAATCAAACTGAGACATATCTTGATAATCCCAGAGACTACGGATGAGGATATTCAGACTACTAAAGAGCTTTTAGATTCTGTAAGAATGTTGATCGTCCAAGATAGTCTTCCTTTCGAATTAGCCGTAAAGAGATACAGTGATGATGAAGCGCAGAGCTATAGCAATGCGGGTCGCTTACTGAATCCAGAAACTGGGGATACTTTTTGGGAGACAGGACAACTACCCTACCAACTTTACTTTGCCATAGATGGTCTTGAAGAGGGAGATCTTTCAGATATCGTGGAACTAGAAGAAAGGGGTGAAAAGGTATATAAAGTCCTTCAACTTCAGACGAAAACTAGACCACACCGAGCAAGCCTAGAGACCGATTTTAATCGAATCAAGCAATTTGCTCAAGAAAGTAAGAAGAGTGAATATTTTGAGGACTGGATGCTCAACAAAGTGGACAATACGCTCATAGAAATCAATCCAAAATATAAAGAGTGCGAGACACTTAAAAAGTATCAGGGTAAGTAACGTGCTCCAGCACTCAGAGATATCTCTATCTTGATGATATGAGGATTTTCAAGTGGGTATTGGGGGTAGTCGTACTTTTCCTGCTCTATGGATACTACCATTTATTTTTATCGATTGATCCTAGCTATACAGATCTTGATCCAGATATAGAGATCACAGCAGTCCGAATCTCAGACCGGCCTGTCATCTTCCAGGCTCTGGATAGTCTACTGATCTCTGACTCCATAAGATACGGTTATACCAATATCAATGGACCTAGTCTCCTCAAAGTACCTGATTGGATCGCTGATCCTCTCGGGAAATACTATCTCTATTTTGCGCATCACAAAGGAGAGCAAATCAGAATGGCATATAGTGATACAATCACTGGACCTTATAAGCTCTACCCAAAGGCTGTTCTTCATCTTTCTAATTCGACTATGGCTCAGAGTTCTAGTGAGCCAACAGGGTTTGCCGAATTAACGAAGTATGCACAGTGGATGGAAATCAAAGCACTGCTGGCACTCAGTGAGTCCACACAGCAGGCCTACAAAGAAAAACTTGGTGACAAAGGAGGAGACCAAAGGTTTACTCAACCACATATCGCAAGTCCTGATGTATTTGACATTCCTAGTCTTCAAAAATTAAAAATGACCTTCCATGGCGTCGTAGAAGGCAGTCTTCAGATGACGAAATACGCCACGTCAGATGATGGTCTAGATTTTCAGGCTTTCGACAAAGTGCTCGGTCTACCATACATGAGATCTTGGGAGGTTAGAAATCGCAGATTTGCATTGGGTATGCCTGGCATACTTTATAAAGAGATTGATGGTGATTACTGGCCCCGTAAGCGGTGGCTCCTTGATACGGATATCCGGCATAGTGCGGCATTAGTACGCGGTGATCACCTGTTGCTATGCTACAGTCGAGTAGGTGATAAACCCGAACATATACTTTGTAGTACTATCGATATCACAGATACATGGGATACGTGGCATGCATCACCGCCTATCTCTATTCTGCTGCCTGAGTTAGATTGGGAAGGAGGAAACCTTGCACATTCATCATCTGTAAGAGGTGAGGTAGAAAAGACAGTTCGACAGCTGCGTGATCCATATTTGTATGAAGAAAATGGTAAAGTTTATCTTTTCTACACAGGCGGTGGAGAGCGCGCTATAGGTATAATCGAACTCAAACTTTCTGGTATCTAAGTATCTATAGATTCTTTACCTCAGAAGTCAACACTTGAATGCTATCCTTCGCATCACCGAAAAACATCCTCGTCTTTTCGTGAAAAAATAACTGGTTTTGGATGCCGGCATAACCAGGACTCATACTTCTCTTCATGACGATGACATGTTTGGCATCCCAGACATTGAGTACAGGCATACCATAAATCGAACTAGATGGATCATCAACTGCAGCAGGATTTACAACATCGTTAGCTCCTACTATGACTACAACATCGGTGCTAGGTAAAGCAGCATTTGCATCATCGAGATCTAGGAGCTTGGGATAAGGCACATCAGCTTCAGCTAGCAAAACATTCATGTGTCCTGGCATCCTACCCGCGACAGGGTGGATAGCATACTTGACTTCTACACCATTTTTTTCGAGTGTATCATCTAGTTCTTTAAGTGCTTTTTGGGCTTGTGCTACTGCAAGTCCATAACCAGGTACAAACATCACTGAGCTGGAGTAATTTAATAAGATAGCGGCATCTACGCCACCTGTGGTCTTAGCAACTTGTTCTCCATCATCACCTGCAGCTCCTCCGGCTGCTGCAAAGCCACCGATCAAGACATTGAAAAGAGATCTGTTCATAGCCTGACACATCAAGATCGTCAGTATCGTACCAGATGCGCCAACTAGGATACCTCCTACTAACATGAAGTTGCTACCATAGATCAATCCAGCGGCTGCTGCTGAGAGCCCTGTAAAAGAATTGAGCAATGATATCACAACCGGCATATCTGCTCCTCCTATGGGTGCCACAAAACTCCACCCATATATCAGTGCCAAGATGATAAATCCTATGATCAGTCCCGTCGATGACGACTGTACTACAACTAAGACAAATAGTGCAATTACTGCTAAAAGCAAAATTTGGTTGATGACATTATGTTTGGGTAAGGTGACATGCTTATCCTTTAGCTTACCGTCTAACTTGAGATAGGCTAGAAGGCTACCTGTAAAGGCCACTGCGCCTATCAGCAAGGCAAATAAAGAGATGATCTTTCCACCTGTATCTAGGTCTTGGGTGAATAATTCGACGACAGACAAAATAGCAGCACAAGCACCGCCTAGTCCATTAAAGATGGAAACCATCTGTGGCATCGCTGTCATCTGGATTTTTTTAGCTGCCAGCCATCCTATAACTGTACCTCCTACGATACCTCCACCTATCCAAGCAAAATTTCCTCCGAAGCTACCATCAGGTCCGACTATCCTTGGATCAAGCAATACAGCTATGATACCGAGTATCATACCTACAGCAGCATACATATTTCCTCGACGTGCAGAATCGGGAGAACTTAACAATCGAAGTCCCCAGACGAATGATACGGCTCCTAAGAGATAGGCTATATCGATCAGTGTATTCTGTATTATCATGGCTATCTCTTTTGCTAATTCTTTTTCTTCTTGAACATCTCAAGCATACGATCCGTGACAGCAAATCCTCCTACTACGTTGATCGTAGCTAAAGCGATAGCGATGCAGCCTAGCGATAAGGAGAAGATATCATCTGATGCAGAGCGGCGTATCAAGATAATGGCGCCTATGATAATAACACCACTGATGGCATTAGCCCCTGACATGAGTGGAGTATGAAGAACTGTAGGTACTTTAGAAATCACCTCAAACCCCAGGATGACTGTAAATATCAAAAGATAAATCAGCAATAGATTATCACTGATGAATTGCATAAGTGCTTCCATGGCTTACTTCTTTTTTGAAATGAGTGATTTGCTCAATATCTCGTCAGATGAGTCAAGATCAATTTTTCCTTCTTTGACTATGTGCTTGAGAAAGTTGATGATGTTATTACCATAGAGCGTGCTGGCATCTTGTGGCATTTTATCTTGAAGTGATGAGTCACCTATGATGGTTACACCATGTGCTACGACTGTCTCTCCATTTTTAGACAGTGCACAGTTTCCACCAGTCGATGCAGCCAAGTCAACTACTACAGCCCCAGGTTTCATAGCCTTTAAAGTCTCCTCACTGATCAGAAGAGGGGCTGGCCTTCCCCTAAGTTGAGCCGTAGTAATAACAACATCTGAGGATATAGCTTTCTCTTGTATGAGTGCAGACTGGCGCTTTTTATAGTCTTCAGATTGTTCGACAGCATATCCTCCTGCATCCTTGTCATCAGTTGCGCCTTCAACTTCTACAAACCTCGCTCCAAGGCTTTCCACCTCCTCTTTCACAGCAGCTCGAGTATCAAAAGCTTCTACTATAGCTCCATTTCGTCGAGCTGTTGCTATCGCCTGAAGACCTGCAACTCCAGCGCCTAATACTAGCACCTTAGATGGTTTTATACTTCCTGCAGCTGTAATCATCATCGGTGCATAACGCGGCAGTATCGCTAAAGCCGACAGCACAGACTGATATCCAGCGATAGATGCCATCGAAGATAGTATATCCATGGATTGAGCCAAGGTCGTACGCGGTATCATATCCATGCTGAAAGCATTGATATTAAGTTGCTTCAGGTTAGCTACTATGGACTCGTCTACATAAGGAGCATATTGACCTAGAAAGATGGCATTAGGCTTTGCTTTCTTGTATTCTGCTTCAGAGAAATCAGGTGTGATTTTAACGATCAAATCCGCATTAGAAAGAATCTCATCTCGGCCTTTCAGTTGAACTCCATCATAGTCAGGATCGCTAAAGAGTGCTCCTTGACCGATACCATTTTCCACCAATATAGAATCGAAGATGGTAGATAACTTGGAGATGTTGGCAGGTACAATGGGCGAAATGGATGACTCCGAATCCTTGAGATATCCAATAGTCATGATGTTGTCTTTCGTTGAATCAATGTTCGATTTACTCTATTCGTAGAGTAAAGAAGAGGTGAATATAGCAGATAATTCTTTCAAGAAAAGCTGATTTACATTTCTGTCAGGCAAACAAAAAAGGGCCATCAGCATTGTGATGACCCTTTAGTTAGTTGTTAAGTTGGTTTTTTATCTCGCTTATCGCAGATAAAAGTTTATTAGTAAGACGCCGTGAACTGAACTCTTCTATTCTGAGCACGTCCTTCGCTTGTCCCATTGTCAGCTATAGGTGACACTTCTCCAAATCCAACTGCAGACAGTCTAGCTGGAGAAACACCTTTTTCTATTAAGTACGCCATAACAGCATCAGCTCTCGTCTGAGATAGTTGCTGATTTTTTTGATCGTCACCCTGACTATCGGTGTGACCTTCTACACGTACTTTAAGATTAGGATATTCTGACATAACAGAAGCCACTTCATCGAGGATAGCATAAGATCCTGTCGTTATCGTACCACGACCTGTCTGAAAGTTGATACCTCTCAAAGCTCTAGTAAATACTTCTGTAGCTCTCGATGGCACTGCTCTTGCACATCCATCAGGACCAACAACTCCACCTACTTCTGGGCACTTGTCATCGTTGTCTACGACTCCGTCGCCATCGCTATCTTTTGGACATCCATTAGCATCAACGATACCTCCTTCATTAGGACATCTATCAGCAGATCCTGCCACTCCATCTCCATCAGGATCTGAAGGACATCCATCAGCAGTTCTTGCTGCCGTATTTGGACATTTGTCATCTTTGTTCGCTACTCCATCTCCGTCGCTATCTGGACATCCTCCAACAGTACCTGATGCATTAGGACAAGCATCATCTCTATCAGCTACTCCATCTCCATCGCTATCTGGACATCCCCCTAAAGTACCTGCAGCATTAGGACAATCATCATCTTTGTCAGCTACTCCATCTCCATCGCTATCTGGACATCCGCTCAATGTACCTGCAGCATTAGGACAATTATCTTCTCTGTCTATGACTCCATCTCCATCACTATCTGGGCATCCGCCATATAGAACGTCACCAGCGGCCATAGGGCAGCTATCTTCATCATCGATGATGCCATCGCCGTCACTATCAGCACAACCTTTGAATTCTTTAAGTCCTGGTTGATTTGGACAAGCATCTCTCTTATCAGCTATGCCATCACCATCAACGTCAGATGGTCCGTCACTGCCAAAGTCATAAGTAATAGTTCCTAGTACTCTTCTTCCGATCTGAGGAAACTGAGGGAAGGCTCTATACTGATTATCAAATAAGTTCTGAGCGGTAGCGGCAATTGTTAGGCCATTGT
>CAYYBR010000021.1:13933-26687 GCA_964470035.1 uncultured Saprospiraceae bacterium | reverse complement strand
TATATATTACGGCAGACGACCACTTGCTGAGGGTGAATCTTAATTAATTGTGTAGAGAAACGAGGTTATCATAAGGAACAATTGATGAAAGTTATTAAAGAAAATAGTCATGATAAGTAGAGGTATTGTTTTTTTATTGATTCTGTTTTTTGTTCTTCCTTCTTGTTTATCTGCGCAGTTGAGTAGAGATGTTGTTGAATCTCTGGCAACAAGTCATGTCGATAGGTGGTCACTCTATCTTAACCTATCTTTATATAGGAAAGAAAAACTCAAAGAAGTATGGATAGATCACGAACAAAAGAAGAGTGAAATACTAAGAAATAGTAGTGACATCAAAGGGAGTTTGCAGAAGGAAAATCAGTCTTTTAGATCATCACTAAAGAATATATTCACTCCAAACGAATTATCACTTTATGAATCTTTCGAAAGATTGAGAATGGATGATGATAGACAATACTTGGCCAATTTAGTAGAAGCTATTTCGTCTGACTCTCTTTTTATAAGTGCGTACACCGATCTTCAATACAACAAGATCTTTCCTTTCAAAATGACAGTAAGAATGGAATTGGAAGAGGCTATTTCAGAATCGGATAAACAAATGCTTAAATTAATAAGAAAAGAAGTATTTGAGCATTATGACAAATGCCTTCTAAGCTGCCTTGTTCGAGACCACGATAGGTCTAATTTATTTGAAAATTTTGATGAGTTAATTATCGTAGCCTTAAATAAGGACCTCAGTGATGATCAGTCTGGACTGTCGAAACTAATAAAATTGACTCGTAAATACGAAGACAGCATCCATGATGTCTATATAAAACATAGAGATATCTTCGACTCATTAGAAAAGGAAAACAGAGAGATTAAGGAGCTATACATATTGGATAATTATAACGAGGGATTGTTGAATCTAAGAAAGAGAAATGGTCTTAGTACGTTGAATCACGTGGAATCTGAAGCTGCTTTTTTGTTGCTCGATCCATTTGACCATAATGCGAGTAGGAAACTTTTTAACATTGATTTATATAACCGACTATGAGTTCAATTGCTTTTATGTGTTTTTTTATTTTAGAGATGTAGCCATGTAGTGACGTCTTTTGATAGGCGTTAGATTACAATCATGTTTTGACCATAACGAATGTTGTATATGAAGTTGTACTCATCACATAACCATTTATGCTTTGATTTCATAAGTCGTTCATATTTCCATCTGAAAGTAGCTCACCTTTTGCCTCTATTTTTAGTACTTGTATTGTTATCTGCGTGTGCAGCTAAAAAGCCCTTTTATAAATACAGTGAGGTAGATGTTGTCGAGATTCCTAATGAAAGGATAGATTATGAGGTGGTTATATTGGGTAACGTTGGTTATAGTGATGCTGCTAACAATGGAGTAATAGCATTAGTTAAGAAAAATTTAGATCCTGCTATTGATAGATCGATAGTTTTTAATGGTAATTTCCTATCTGAAGGTAGCTTTGTTCCTAAGAGTTCGATAGAGTATAAAGAGCAGACCGAGTTAATAAAGACGTGCATTGAGGAATTTAAAAACCTAAGTAAAGAAGTCTATTTTGTTCCTTCTGAAAATGAATGGAATGATGGACGAAATGCTAGGATCCAGGCAGTTGTAGAATCTCAACTTTTCATAGAAGAAATTAGCGGAAAAACTGATGTTTTTTTTCCGGATATGGGGTGTCCGGTTTCAGATGCCATAGATGTAGGTCAGGACCTTGTTATGGTATTTGTGAATAGTACGTGGTTATTAAATCAACATGATGCTGAACAAGAGAATAATCCTATATGTGGCTTATCTAATTATGTTGAAGTATCATCCAAAATTCAATCAATTATTAGTTCTAACAAATTAAAGAATGTTTTAATTGTAGCTCATCATCCTATCTTCTCGAGTGGGGAAACAGCAGGTAATTTTCCTGCTAAAAGTCATTTTTCTCCGTTACCCATAGTTGGAAGTATTAGAAATGGTTTCCGTAAAATATTGGGTAACAATACTCATTTTGGTCATCCGACTTATGAGAAGTACAGAAGTGCAATGTTGTCAGGAGTAAGAAATTGTGAGGGCTGTACGATTGTATCGTCTCATGAGAATAACCTGCAGTATGAAGAAAAAAACCTGAATCATTATGTGAATTCAGGTATAGCAAGTACAGTCGATTTTGTTAAAAAAGGTGGAGATAATAGCTTCGCTAGTCAGAAAGTGGGTTTCTCAAAATTCGTGCATACGAAGAATCGGGAGTTGTGGTTGGAGTTTTACGCATATGATGAAACTTGTTCTTGTTTTAAGATAGAATATCAGAAGAGACTTCATAAGATAGAACCGATAGTAGTCAACCCGAACGACTACATAGCAGATACGAAAAGGGACACTATCGTTACTCATGCATCTGATAAGTATGGTAAAGGATCATTTGGGGTAAGTGAAGGATATAGAAAATCGTGGGCGACGAATATAAAGATTCCTTACCTGTGGCTCGATGATGCCGGTCTAAACATCATTAAACAAGGTGGCGGAGAACAAACATTGTCACTGCGATTAGAGGATGCTGATAAAGCTCAATATGTCTTAAGGTCTATAGATAAGAATGTTGATAAATTAGTAGACCCAGACTTAAGAAATACCTTCGTTAAGACCTCCATACAAGGAGGTATATCGTCATCTCACCCATATGGCGCCTTAGTAATTCCACGGTTAGCAGACGCGATTGATATCTTACATACAGAGCCAAAGGTGGTATATCTGCCAGGTCAATTAGAATTGGGAGATTATAATGAAAAATTTGCAAACGGCGTATACCTGATGGAGCAGAGACCTGGAGGTAATATCGCCAAACATGAAATATTTGGTAACTCTAACAAGGCTGTCAGTTCTATAAAGTTGATTTCTCTTCTACATGAAGGGAAAGGAAGAATTGATCAGAAAGAGCTAGTAAGATGTAGAGTGTTCGATATGTTGATAGGGGACTGGGATCGGCATGAAGATCAGTGGAGATGGTTAAAATACGAAGATGAGAATAACAAGACGCTCTATCGACCTTTACCAAGAGATCGAGATCAAGTATTTTTTAAGAATAAAGCCTTAGGGAGCTTTGTTCCGTCTAGACCGTATTTTAATCCAGGTCTCAGGTCATTTGAGAATAAAATAGATTTCATTTCTGGTATTAATTTTAATGCAAGGCATTTCGATAGAACATTTTTAAATGGGTTAACCAAGGATGATTTTATCGAAGCTGCGGTATTCGTACAAGACCATATAACTGACGAAGTTATAAATGAAGCATTTCTTGCTTGGCCGAAATCTATTAGAGATAATGACGCCGATGAAATATTTGAGAAACTGCAAGCACGAAGGAAGGATTTACGAAAGTATGCTGAAGAGTTTTATGATTATTTATATGAGGAAGTCGACATCGTAGGAACCAAAGGGAAAGATAACTTTGAAATTAAAATAGAAAAAAATCAAGCAGAAGTCTATATATATACTCATAAGAAGAATGAGAAAAAACTGATATACAATAATGTTATAGATCTATCAGTAACAAAGGAGCTTAGATTATTTGGGCTAGGTGACGATGATACATTTGAGCTTTCTGGTGACAATACCAACCGTAGATTAAGGATAATAGGTGGAGAAGGACATGATATCGTTAACAATAGGACTGCATCAAAAAAAGTGCTTGTTTATGACCTTGTAGACGATGTGGAAGTGACAGGTGACTATAAAAGCAAAGTAGGCAATAGTCAAGCTGTGAATGTATATGACAGAAAGGATTTTAAATTAGATAGAAAGCTCTTGCATCCATTTCTTACTCTGTATACAGATGAGGGATTAGGAATCTCTATGAAGTATAGATGGAGGGCCCATAACTTTAGATCTGATCCGTATAAAAGTAAACATATAGCAAGTGTTAATTATTACTTCAGTTTATCATCGCTGATACATTACTATCACAGTAATATAAAATCTGTATTTGGTAAGTGGGATCTAAATCCAAGTTATAGAATAACAGCGCCTACCTTTGTTCAATATTATTATGGTCTTGGTAATGAATATATAGAGCCGCAGCTTTTATTTGAATCTGAGGAGAATCCTAGTTTTCAAAATTTTGTTGTACAAGGGAGTAGTGTTGTGTTTGACCCTCATATATCAAGGCAACTTAAGAATGCTGGTGCTATAAAATTAGGTGTCGGATTCAAGTACATCGATTTCAAAGAATCTAACACAGAAAGAAACTTATTCTACCTGACAGAGAATGCGAACTTAAGTTCCGAGGATCTTGATAATGCTTACTATGGCAGCTTAAGTGTGAGTTTTGGAAAAGAGCAGTTAGATAATAGTCTCAATCCTCGCAGAGGATATAAATTTAATACTGGCTATAGTTTTCATGTAAATTTAGAAGATAGTTCTACACGTCACCACAGAATTGAATCTGATATCCAGATGTATATCCCTCTTGGTCCTAAGCCAAACGTTGTCTTTAGCACAGACATAGGGTTTAAATATAATTTTGGAGATTATGAATTCTTTAATGCTAACTATTTGGCAGGTGATCGACGATTAAGAGGTTTTTGGACTGATAGGTTTGCAGGTGATGGATATGTATATCAGTCATCAGATCTAAGAGTTAAAATTTCAACCTTTGGCCAGTCAGTGCCTACAAGCTTTGGTATATATGGTTCATTTGATCATGGAAGAGCATTCTTAGATGGTGACAATAACTCTGAATGGCACATTAGCTTTGGCGGAGGATTGTTTTTTGCACCACTTGATATAGTAGGATTTAGAATAGGTTATCATGCAGCAGAATCAGATGGTCAAATAAAAATAATTTCTAGTTTAAGAATATAATAATTATAATAATACTTAGATATGAAACAAGTGTATTCAACCCTCATACTAGTTCTCCTCGCGCATATGATGATATATGCTCAGACTAGTTCGAATCCAGTAATTATAGAATTGAGACCTGCTGACCAGGCAGTATCTCCTGGTCAAAGCTCTTCCATTGTGGCTACTTTTAAAGTGCCTAAGTGGATTTGGCTAGGAGCTTCTGGGAAAGATGCTCGTACACCGCCAGGCACAAGTATTAAAGGTATCGGAAAAGCAGGTATAAGTTTTGAGGATGCTCAATATCCTGAAGCTTATGAAGAGTGGGTTCCTGCTAAGCTCGGGAAAACCAAAGTTTATAAAGAGCTGTTAGAAGTTGTCATACCTTTTAATGTGGATGCCTCTGTTAGTGAAGGGGTGCACACCTTAGAGTTTAAACTGAGTTACACACCAGGATACAATGCTGGTAGACTAGCAACGCATAGCAATGAAATATATACTGTGGATATCAATGTCAGAAACGGTGCCTCTGCTGGAGCAATTCCGACTCCTAGAAATGGAACAGTCTCTGATGATTTTTATGTGAGACCTAAGAGCTATGATCATATCCCTAAGCTTTTTCAGTTCATGTTCAATCCGCTTAATGAGGACAAAGGCCTCGCGAAAGCCCTACATAAGATTTGGCTAGATAAACCAGGTCATGGCAAGTCTGTAAGAATGATGCCTTTCCCATTCTTGAATACGACCAATATAACGGGTTCGTCAGCAGGACTTGGAGTAAGCTTCTTGAATGCAACGAAGGAGGGCACAATGACGGGTATGTTTACGATGTCAGGCTATAGCAATAATCTTATAGGTAGTGCTTTTGGGGTACAAGCCATAAGTTGCCCTGGAGCGTATCATAACTATCAGTTTGCAGCATTTTTTGGAGGAGAAGGCTTTCGCAACATTTCTTTAGAGTACGAAAACTTTACCTACGCTAATAGCAGTTTTGGTGTTGATATGAGTTTTACGTCTAGCAATGAGCCTAGAACAAGATTTCATGGTATTGGAGCATTCAGTATGGAGGAGGATGAAACGGCTTATGAAAGAGAAGTCTTAAGTAGTGTCTATGACTTGTATTTGTTACCAATGCAAAATTGGAGATTCGGAATAGGCTTGAGCTATGACGATACAAATGTGGGGGCATCTTTTGAAGACTTATTAGTAGAGGAGGAAGGAGTACAATTACTTGAGAATACGGACTTAGCAGAAGGTTTAGTGGGATTATCAGGTGCCACTAATTTTGGTCTTAGATTAAATGTGATATACGACCACAGAGATCAAGAGTTTACGCCTTCACGTGGCTTTTATACTAAGATGACAGTATCTCGCCAGTCTTTGTCTAACTTGGAGAATGATGACTTTTCTGATAGTTATTATGGCCTGAATCTAGATATGAGACAATACTTCTCAGGTCCGTCACAAAAATTGGTCGTGCTAATGAGGGGTGGTTTAGACCTCAAGTCAGAATCTGATATTCCTTTCTACTATTTGTCTTCTCTTGGTGGTCCTAACTCTGTAAGAGCTTACGACTTTAATAGATACTTAGGACAGCATTCTGCTTTTGCAAGTGCTGAGATGCGCTATACTTTTTTCACCATACCAGTACTGGGATATCCTATGTCTATCGAGATGGGAGCATTTCTAGACGTAGGTCAGGTATTTGGGGATGGCGTTGCCCTAGGTGATGAATTAAATGTAGATCCAGGTATAACAATGAGGATGATCAATAAACCAAATGTTGGACTCGTATTTAATTATGCAGTTGGAAGTGATGGCGGATACTTTTCAGGAGGGATAGGTCTTCCTTTTTAGTAGGATAACAATTTTATAGACATAATTCTTAAGAGAGTCGAACCGGTTTTGGTTCGAGAGATACGCATGTTGCGTAGAAGTAAGGTCTTGTAGATGATGGGCTTATAAAAATCGATACTCTATTCATAATAATTTGGAATATTTAGACCCAAAATCAAATCTCTTTGACCAACTAAAGTTTCATTTTGATCAGAAAGATTTATCAGCCCTGAACCTCCCCTTTTTGTTTGTGAGTTAATATCTACTTGTTTTAAGGTTGGGTCATCAAGGAATGTATAGTTATCAATGTAATATGGGGTTTTACTAGGTTCTTGAATGTATATATGAATATGTTCGGATTCTTGAACTTGAGGATATGGTGTAGGTCTAGAAGTATAGAAGGTGTATTCTCCAAGAGAATTAGTTATAAGCCAACCGCGATATCGCCCGTGTCGCTTCTCCCAACTGATTGGATTATTACTTGGTGCATATAAACTATCACGATTTGTGTGATAAACATAAAGTATGACATTTTCTGCTGGAGTTTTTCCATCTGATTTATAAACTGTACCTGATATTTTTAATTTAGGACTAGCTTCAATAAAACCTGGTAATGAATCAACAGATTTGAGATTTAGGTTTAACAATCTATAATCCAATAGAGCTTCGCAATCTTCACATGGGCCTCCTGGTAATTTAGCTTCAGTATCAGTTGTTTGACCTTTACAAGAATTAAAAATTAGTAGTAGAAATATAAATCTGATGAAACTATACATAATTATTTCTTTTTGGTTTGCGCGTATCACATAATGATATAAGCCTTTCGTGGCGTAGGAGCAAATAGCATCATCATTATAATACTATCCTCAGGCACTCCTTTCATTCAAGATGCAAAGTTTCAAGATGATGCGATGATCTCATGTTTGAGTGGCTAGAATCCCCTTAATCATGTATGCAGTTGATATTCTTTTATCACGAGTAGCTTGTATTCAATTTATTTTACTGAATATTACTTTCGCCTATTGAACATACGGAAGAAGTTTGCAAATCACAAATTTTATATGATCTGTTGAAACATACTTACGGTTAGGAGCTCAAAAACCAAATTTTAGCATAAAATTCACTTTCTATGGTTGGTCGATTGTATACTTTCACGCAGTCAAAAGACAGTATATGACCAACTGGATGAAATGGATGATTACAATACTCTTGTGGAGCGCTTGTGGTATAAGTGTCTCTTCAGCGCAAGAAGGGTTGGATACGGTGTCTGTATATGTCAAAGGCCTAGAAGTCCAAAGCCAGCAGTTGAAAGATCGCATCAGGGAGCAAGACAAGATGATAAAGGAGCTGACCGCAAGTAATCAGGTACTGTACAGTTCTTTGGCCGACCAACTGGAAATACAAAAGAAGAGTGGTGGGGAGGAAGAAAAGGAATTGACAACTGACGCAGAAACCCAGGCTCTCAATCAAAAGATAGTAGATCAAGAAAAGGTGATACAAGAGCTAACTGCTAGTAGTGCCGTGCTGCAGAAAAAACTGGAAGACCAAGCGCAAATAATCGAGCTACTGACAGTTGATAATACCAATCTGAGAGAAGAAGTAACCATGCTGCTAACGCAAGAGACAGCGGAGAGCCCTGCTGCGGAGACAGGTTCAAGAGATCTACCAGCACAAGTGAGTACACCACCGCCCCCTGTCCATCAACCACATACCACAGAAGCACCACCAGTCACGTATACTGTGCAGTTCTTCAAATCACGATACTCTGACAAGACCTTTCCTGAGTTGCAAGGTCTCGGACAGATGATCAGCTTTCAGGTAGATGGCCTGACCTCTTACCAACTCATCATAGATGATCGGGCTAAGCTTTCATCAGTACGACAAGCGGGATTTGCCGATGCGTATATCATCAAAGAGTAGGTAGTATGGTGGAGCTGATGCCTCAGTAGTAGGGTGCTGTTACAGAGCTTACTACCTGTGCGGCCAGATCTATGCCATAACTTTTTATCTAGCACGATTCCAGATAAGAACGAGGTTAAAACTTGGGCGACGACAGGGCTGTTATAAGAGTGAAAGAACGATCCATCATGGCAGTACGTAAGAAGAAAAAAGCGATCACCTCAGCAGAGATCATAGATAAGTATATGACCTATCGGCTAGAATCAGATCGAGGTCCATCCAATGTCTATAAGTTTTGTAAAGAAGCCGGTATTGATGAACAGGCTTTTTATGCAGAGTTTGGCTCTCTGCATGCCATCGATAGACATATCTGGGATAGTTTATTAGCCACATCTATAGCCACTGCTACTAGAGACAAGGCATTTGCAGAGTACACGGACCAAGAAAAGCTGCTTGCCGTACTTTTTGTCTTTTTTGAAAACCTTACACTCAACAGAAGCTACGTCCTTCTTAATCTAGATCACAATAGATCTATAAGAGATAAGGTCGAGCTATTTAGACATATGAAAAAGACTTATGGGCAGTTCATAGATGAAGTGTTCGAAGGCAGCCGTATGGATATGATGAGATCTGAAGTAAAGCGATTAGACGATGCAAGAAAGAGGGCTTACAGAGAGGGATTCTGGACGCAGTTGATGTTCTTGATAGAGTTTTGGAGAAAAGATGACTCTAGGGGATTTGAGAAGACAGATATAGCCATCGAAAAGTCTGTGAGAGCGGCTATGGACTTACTGGATACATCACCATTCAGTAGCATCATTGACTTTGGTAAGTTCTTATGGAAAGAGAGTGCAAGAGCGTTTTAAGAGACAGATTGATACCCTATGAAGACAACTGATTCAATCCCAGTCGGCAAACTAAAGAGAGCCGGTACCATAATAAAGACTGGTCTGAAGGTCGGTAAGAACTACGCGTCATACTATGGCAAGAAGATCATCGACAGTGAGACGACTAAGGAGGATCTGGATAAGAATAACGCTGCTGATATTATGGACAGTCTTCAAAAGTTAAAAGGCGGTGGATTAAAGGTTGCACAGATGTTGAGTATGGAAGAAAATCTGCTTCCTCAGGCTTACATCGATCAGTTTTCTTTGGCCCAGTTTTCAGTTCCACCTTTATCCGCACCACTTGTTAAGAAGACTTTCGTCAAATACTTCGGCAAGCCGCCAGAGGATGTGTTTGATTCATTTGATTATAATAGTCGACATGCCGCTAGCATCGGGCAGGTACATGAAGCTTGGTTGAACGGGCAAAAGTTAGCAGTTAAAATACAGTATCCTGGCATAGGCGCTTCTATTAAGTCTGATCTAGCCATGCTCAAGCCCATGGCGAGTAGAATACTTCGGTTGAACTTAAGTGATGCTGATAAGTACTTTATGGAAGTTGAATCCAAGCTTATAGAAGAGACAGATTATAATCTTGAGTTAGAGAATAGCATAGAACTGTCAGAAGCATGCGCAGATATGCAAGACATTGTTTTTCCGACTTATCTGCCAGAGTTTAGTAATGAACGCATCATTACTATGGAGTGGATAGAAGGTGAACATCTTTCTGAGTTTGTAAAGAGAGATCATCCTCAAGAAGAGCTGGATAGATTAGCTCAGCTGCTTTGGAATTTTTATACCTATCAAGTACACATTCTAAAGAAAGTACATGCCGACCCACATCCTGGCAATATTCTAATTACTACTGAAGGAAAGCTGGCTATCATAGACTTCGGGTGTGTGAAAGAATTACCACTTGATTTTTATCATCCTTATGCTGAGTTAATTGAGCCTGGGGTGTTAGATCAAAAAGAGAGATTCATAGATATCCTAACAAGATTAGAAATCTTTCTGCCGGATGATGGCCCTAAAGAGACTAAGTACTTTCATGATATGTTTTATGAGATGCTTTCTATGGCACTTAAGCCTTATCAGGAAGGCCTCTTTGATTTTGGTGATGACGAGTTTTTTAAAGCGATGTCAGCGATGGGTGAGCGCATGTCAAAAGAATCTCTCATGTCCGAGTACAAACCTAATCGCGGATCCAAGCACTTTATCTATGTGAATCGGACATTCTTTGGTTTGTACAATTTGCTACATATGCTTGGAGGGGTAGTAGATACCAGAGCAGTAGAATTAGTTTAGAGATCAGAAATTATGTTTCGATAAACATCGATAACCATATCGATATCTTCTTGAGTAGTTGCCCAAGAGCATATGCTATTTCTAATTGTCTTTTTCCCCAACCACGAAGACCCTCCTAACCATAGCTTTCCAGATGATTGGAGACGCTGTAGAAGTTGTTCTGTTTTATTATCTGATTCTGCACGTATCAAGACTTGATTAAACACCACTTCATTAATCACAGTAAGACCGAGGTCGGAAAGTCCTGTGGCAAGCTGTAGGGAGCGCTCGTGTAAGCCATCTACTAGCTCTTCTATGCCTTGTCTTCCGAGGTACTTTATCGTCGCCCATAGCTCTATGGCGCGAGCCCTTTTAGACATCTCTTGGGTATACATCAGCGGATCTCTTTTGTCGCTGTAGATAAGATACTCTCCAGTAGCCAAGAGTGCTGTGATCATGGCATCAGGATCTTTACAAAGGGCGATCCCAGAATCATATGGCGTATTGAGGGTCTTGTGACCATCCACTGCCCAAGAATCAGCGAGCTCCATGCCTTGTGTTAAGTGCTGTAGTCGACGGGTCGCACCAGCCCAGAGGCCAAATGCCCCATCGATATGTATCCAGGCGCCTGCCGCTCGAGCTATCGGACATAAAGACTTGAAGTCATCGAAGGCACCCGTATTCGCATTTCCAGCTTGTAGTAGGAGTATGCAGCTGTCATCTAAGTCTGGTAGATCATCTACCACCGCCCGGCCCTGATCATCGGAGTCATACCACTCTACATTGGCCCTGCCAAATCCTATGAGTGCTAGCGTTTGCTTGATACTAGCATGTATCTGCTGGTGTGCGATGATCCTGATCTGGGGTGCTCCGTTGAGTCCTTTTTCATTGATATCCCAGCCCATTCTTTTTAAGAAGGCATATCGTGCCGCTATGAGGCAGCAGAGATTGGCAGTAGAGGTGCCACTTACAAATCCCGCTACTGTCGTATCCGGCAGATGAAATAATTCTTTGAGCCAGGATTCGCAGACGGCCTCAAGTTTGGCATTGATGGGTGAGGCATTATATAGACCTCCATTTTGATCCCAGACATCTGCGAGCCATTTGACTGCTACTGCTGCTGGTATAGCACCACCATTAACATATCCGAAGTATCTAGGGCCATTTTGAGCAGTGGTATTGATACTGCCGTATTTGTTGAGTAAGTCTAGGACTTCTTCGCCAGAGCTCGTATGTGACGGTAGATCTTCGTCAAAATGAGATAAGAGAGCTACCGAATCTTCAGATGGAAAGACATCCATATCATGTATGCCATCTATATATTGATAGGCATATCGACGAGCTTGCTCAAAGATGTTTTTGTCCTTGAGTTCCTGATGCATTTGGTCATGGATCATCTGACATTCTTTAGTGTAAGAGCAGTAGCTCAAGGATATCTTCTCCGAGATATCTATCCTGCTTGTGGGTATACCATTTTCGGCTTTTGGGTAGTCTGATGCCGTTAGTCTCTAGCTCTCCAGAAAACAAGATATACTCTCCATCATTGGCCTTTTCATTATGATAAAATCTATAACCCACCAAAGCATATGTCTCAGGATGAAAATAGAAATACCAGATATCCTTTCCCACTGCAGGATCATAGGTGACCTTAATTTCTAAGGAAGCTGTTCCAAAAAAATCTGCCTTTCGGACTTGGTCGTGTATAACAGTTCCTGGATCTTTCAGTACCAGTGGAGACATCCACAGATACCTATAGTAGTTCACCATAAACTCAAGCCGCTCAGGATGTAGGCGATACTGCTCGATTTGTTCTGTACTTAAGTCTGCATTATCATCTATCAAAAATGAAACTTCTTGACCTTCTCTTTGCATGGTAACCTTTTTACCATCACGCACACTTTTTATAGAGAAGACTTGTTCGCTCTGATTGATATATACCTTAGTACTTCTATCAGCGCCATTGGGGCGAGTCTCTAGTAGTTTTAAAGTAAACTGCTCCTTAGCCAGTTGGCCA
>CAYYBR010000021.1:12052-13833 GCA_964470035.1 uncultured Saprospiraceae bacterium | reverse complement strand
TGAAAGTCCTTGCCTTCCTCTTTCCACTTTTGTAATTCTTGTACGGTTATCTCTTTCATGTTATCCTTTTTATCTGTCTTAGGTGGATGAACACCACAAAAGTCTTCATAGTTTATTAATTCGGTGACTTCAGTGCGGCTTTTCTCCTGGATCTTCATGGTCCTGGTCTCTGAGGATAAGGCATCATACAAGAGGATCTTCCCTGCTAGTGGTGTGCCTATGCCCGTGACGATCTTGATCACTTCGAGGGCTTGCTGGGTGCCAATGATGCCAGCCAGTACGCCTAGTACTCCTCCGGTCGCACAGTCAGGCACAAGACCTGGTGCAGGTGGATCGGGATATAGATCGCGATAGTGAGGACCTTTATTACCATCTTCATAGGTGTAGTTGAACACCGATACCTGTCCTTCATATTGATAGATGGAGGCATAGACATTGGGTTTGCCAGTGATGACACAAGCGTCATTGACGAGGTATCGGGTAGGGAAGTTGTCCGTACCATCTGCTACCACATCGTAGCGCGATATGAGTTGGATGGCGTTGTCAGTGGTGAGCATCTCTTCATAGATCTCGATCTCTATGTAAGGATTGAGATCTTCTAATCTCTTCTTTGCTTGCTGGACTTTTGACTGTCCGATATCGGAGTGACCATAGAGGATCTGCCGCTGCAGGTTAGAGATGTCGACTTGATCGGCATCGATGATGCCTATATGTCCGACACCCGCAGCAGCCAGATACAACAAGACTGGAGATCCTAGACCTCCACCACCGACGACTAGGACGCGTGCGTCTTTGAGTTGCTGCTGAGACGCCATCGTAAAGTCGGGGAGATTAAAGTGTCTTGCGTATTGTTGTATTTCTGATGCCTCCATATACTTCAGATCGAAGGTAATAGGCTAAAGGCTCTCATGCCCATTTTTTTTGAAGTAAACCCTAAGTGCTTACATTTATGGTAACTAACGAACGATGAAGATTTTTACATGGATAGTGCGGATAGTAGTGGCTGGGATACTCCTACAGACGCTCTATTTTAAGTTTACGGCACATCCAGATAGCGTATATATATTTGAAACACTAGGAGTCGGCGCACCAGGCCGGATCGGCTCTGGGATAGCAGAACTCATCGCCAGTCTGCTTATCCTTTGGCCAAAAACTACCTACTATGGAGCCCTTTTGTCCCTCGGCATCATTTCTGGAGCGATATTATCACACTTCACTCACCTTGGCATCGAGGTAAGAGGAGATGGCGGTACGCTTTTTATGCTAGCGTGTACCATATTCGTAGGCTCTCTCTTCCTTGTTTTTCGCCTTCGCACTAAACGAACCATAGCTTGAGCAAGCGGTCTTCATCGCCTGACTTCCACTACCTCGCACTTGGTGACAGTTACACGATAGGTACGTCTGTAGATGTGGAGGCATCTTATCCGATGTTGTTAAGAAGAAGACTGGGTGATCAGTTGGGCAGAGATGTAGATGTGGAGATCATCGCTAAGCGGGGCTGGACGACGCAAGATCTTTTAGAGCATCTCCCTTTCGGAAATATTGATTATCACCTCATCACCCTACTAATCGGGGTAAATGACCTATATGATGGTATCGCTTTTGACATCTTCCAAGCTGGGCTTCATACACTGTTAGATAGGGCGCTCTCCTATGCCCGAGGGCATACCGACCTCATTCGTGTTCTTTCGATCCCGGACTATACTTATACACCATATGCTGTAGCAGAGCACATAGATGTATCAGCACAGATAGATCAGTACAATAGTGAAGTACGCAGC
>CAYYBR010000021.1:0-11952 GCA_964470035.1 uncultured Saprospiraceae bacterium | reverse complement strand
AGAGCACATAGATGTATCAGCACAGATAGATCAGTACAATAGTGAAGTACGCAGCCAGTGTGAATCTCGATCGATACCGTATCTCGATATAACAGATATTTCCCGTAGAGGGATAGAAGATGAGGACTTAGTAGCTAAAGATGGACTACACTTATCGGCTAAGGCATATGAGATGATCGCTGAGAGACTCCTCGCCAGTATACATAGGACGCCGACCCTATAACCTATCCGAACACCCTGACTCTTGATTTGTCCAGAGGTTCTCAATATAACTATTTTCCCCTATATATAACCTTCAGTATTTCAGTAAACTATTGATTTACAAAGATTAATATGTTAAAACTTTATCTAATATATAAGTGTGTTAATATATTAGCGTTTCAACTAATATGAATAATGGCATCTAAGGCTAAAGCAGGGAAGCGAAAGAGGAAGGGAAAGAAAGTAAGCCAAAAAGGACGCATACCGAAGATCGTCGGTGTGATGTTCTGTGTTTTTGCACTGTATCTGATCATAGCTTTTATATCATATGCTTTCACATGGAAGGCAGATCAGGATCAAGTGCTACGACTTTCGTGGAATATCCTCTTTGATAACACTGTCATCGTACACAACTGGCTGGGCAGGCTCGGCGCAGTAGTCTCTAACTTCTTTTTCTTTTGGGGATTTGGTATTGGCAGCTTGGTTATGATACCTATATGTATACGTATCGGATATAGCTTAATAAAGAAGATATCGCTTATAGACTCCCTAGAGTTCTTTCAGCGCTCATTTCTGGCGATGTGCTTTATATCAGTACTGGCGTCCTTTTTATTCCAACAGTCGTCATTTCCATGGGGTGGTTCGTTTGGATCAAATATCTGCTACTGGTTATCCAACTTTGTTGGGCAGATAGGACTTACCATACTCTTGTTGTTCACGGTGATGACTTGGTTGATCTGGAGATTTAACCCATCATTTGAGGCGCTTCCGCTAGCGACGCCATTAGGATCGGTAAAGCTCCCATCACTCGATGGTCGAACCATCGGGGATTATTTTACAGCAAAATTCCGCAGTAGTACGGAGGTTGAGCCTAAGAGAAGAAGAAAATCAAGAAACACCGATACTGATGAAGTCAGTTCAGAAGATAAACAACCAGCTACATTAAGACCCCGTAGCCCAGAAGACCAATTTTTAATGCCTGAAGAGGCCAGCCCAAATACCGATGTGGCTCCCAAGCCAAGTTTACCTAGCCAGGAACGTTCGAGCGAATTACAGCTTGAGCTTCCTGAGACTATGGTCGGAGAACCGTCTACTAAAGACGCGACTCCATTCGAGAAGATCTCCTTGGAAACTTTTGGTTTCAAATCAAAGAAAACTGATGTAGAAAGTGATTTACTTGATAATGCTCTTGAGATAGCTCCGGAAGGTGAAAAGATCAATCAAGAGTTAAGGATAGAGGAAGAAGACGATAGAGATTCTGACCTTCCATTTGATCCTACACTAGAACTGTCAAAGTATACTTCTCCTTCATTCGATTTGTTAGAAGAATACGCAGATCAGAAGGTAGAGATAGATCGAGAAGAGCTAGAAGCTAACAAAGATCAGATCATCAGATCCTTGCTCAACTTTAAGATTGAGATTATTAAGATCCGGGCCACTATAGGCCCTACGGTGACGCTGTATGAGATAGTTCCAGCACCTGGCATCAAGATCTCTAAGATCAAAAACCTAGAAGATGATATCGCCTTAAGTCTCTCAGCACTAGGTATACGTATCATCGCTCCCATACCTGGTAAAGGAACTATAGGTATAGAAGTCCCTAATAAGAAAAAACAGATCGTCTCTTTCAAAGAGGTGATTAAGTCAGATAAGTTCCAACATGCCAAGATGGATTTGCCCTTGGCACTCGGAAAGACGATATCTAATGAAGTCTTTGTAGCCGATCTTGCTAAGATGCCGCACCTGCTCATAGCAGGAGCTACAGGTCAGGGAAAGTCAGTTGGTATCAATGCCATCATATCATCCCTGCTTTATAAAAAACACCCTAGTCAAGTTAAGCTCGTACTGATCGACCCTAAGAAGGTCGAGCTCTTCCCATATAGCCAGATCGATAAGCACTTCCTTGCATATCTGCCTAATGAGGAAGAACCCATAGTAACAGAAACCAGCAAGGTGATCTATACGCTTAACTCTCTTTGTATGGAGATGGATGAGCGATATAATCTGCTCAAGCAAGCGCGAGCAAGAAACCTTAAGGAGTATAACGACAAGTTTATTGCTAGAAAACTTAACCCTAATAATGGTCATAGATTTATGCCATTCATCGTCTTGATAATAGACGAGTTTGCCGATCTGATCATGACTGCTGGAAAAGAAGTCGAACTTCCGATAGCAAGGATCGCACAGCTTGCCAGAGCAGTAGGTATCCACTTGATCATCGCCACACAGCGACCATCGGTCAATATCATAACAGGTGTTATCAAAGCCAACTTCCCAGCTCGTTTAGCTTTTAAGGTTACAAGTAAAATTGACTCACGTACCATCCTCGATGCAGGAGGTGCAGATCAACTCATAGGTCGCGGAGACATGCTCCTCTCAGTTGGTGGTAATATAGTCCGCCTCCAGTGTGCTTTTGTGGATACACCTGAGGTCGAGCGTATCGTGGACCATATAGGTAACCAACAAGGATTCCCAGAGCCATTCTTCTTACCAGAGTATGTAGGTGAAGAAGGAGGTAGCGCTAAAGGTATAAGTATCACTGACTTGGATGCCATGTTTTGGGATGCTGCCGCACTCGTCGTGACTAATCAACATGGATCCACTTCGATGTTACAGCGCAAGCTTCAGCTTGGTTATAACCGTGCAGGCAGAATCATGGATCAGCTGGAAGCACTAGGTATAGTAGGGGGAGCTCAAGGAAGTAAACCTCGCGAAGTTCTTTACTTCAGTGAGATGGAGTTGATGCAGCTCAAAGAAAATCTACTCAATCAGTAGATCAGAGCCAAACATCACCATAAGCTAGTATTAGGACTAATACTAAATCGATTAAGACTATTAATCCTATCAGTTGCCACTTACGGGTCAGACGAAAATTAGTGAGTGATAATCTCATAGTTGCTAAAAATAAAAGAAAAGATCTCTTCGCTGGATGTTATTCTACTATGACCGTCGATTGATCGACGGACTTTCTAGAGAGATATATCAACTCGATCTTCTATTTGGCCTTAATTATAGGCCAGAATAGCTGCTCGCCTATCGTAGTTTCAGGTAGGTTTTCCACCCCCATTTGTTGAGGATACTTCCTGGTGATCTTAGCCGTGCCGAAGAGTACATCCCAGAAGAAAAGAAGGTTGCCGTAGTTACCTTTATAATTAGTGACTCCATCGTCTTTGTGCTTGCCGTGATGCGCACTATGCGTAGAAGGAGTAGAGATCGTTCTTTCTACTACCCACATAATCGGAGATAACCACTTGATCTTATAAAGAGGTTCGTCCCACCTTACATCTGAGTGTGCTCCTGTTATGACTAGCATCTTTACCACGATGTATCCTGCATATAACCAGCCTAAGCCCATATATACTAGTGCACCCGAGAACCAAAGTCCAGGCATAAAGAGATAGTAAAACACATTATTGCGATATACAACTCGTACCGATAGATATTCTGCATTGTGGTGAGGTCGATGTAAGTTATAGAGCCAAGTAACATTGTGGGACAGTCTATGCCACCAGTATTGGGTCATATCATCAAAAACTAAGAGGAGGAGGATACCATATAGGATAGGTAGGTTGATCAAACTATCGGCTAGTTGAGGAGCTATAAGATGAACTACTGATCCGCCAAGAAACATCACGATCGGTTGGGTGATGGCAAGCAATATGATCGCACTTATAATCTCGACGATACCATCTCCATGTTGCTCCTCTTTTTTGTGAAAAAAGCTTGTATTCAGAATTTCGAGGGCCGAGAAAAAGGCGAAGATGCCCATGATCGCCAGTACGTCAGGTCTCATATCCGAGAAGTTTAGATGGTAAGCGCTACTAAAATAGTACAATCATACTAACCCTAAACTAATTGATTATCGCGATGACATAAAAAAAGCCCTTCTTCAAGGGCTTTTTAAAAGTTAGATTCTCTTAGTTTACTTCTATGGGTATAGCCACCCTAGTGGTGCCCCAAGCCATAGTGAGATGTGCTGAGTGATCTTTAAGGTGATCGAAAGAGATCAAGAACGACTCCTGCGAATCACTTGCAGTTGAAGGAGTAGCACTGACTGCTGCTACGGGAGTATCTTCTCTAAATGACACCCAGTATCCTTCATGAGGAGTGTATAGGTGAAATTTCCAAGAATCTGCCCCTGGCATAGTAAGTACTACATATGATCCTGCAGCTACTTTTTGACCTCCCACTTTCACATCATCCGAGAAAGTGATTTTGGTCACAGCATTTGCTCCTGTACGCCATAGTTTATTGAGCGGCGCTAGTTCGCTGTTATCAGCAAAAGCGGCTCTATCTTTTAAACCTGGTCTAGAATACTCCACAGTGATATCTGTAAGTCCTACAGTCTGAGTAGTGGTCGAAAATGGACTCTTTGCCCTCTCTTGTGCCGTCAAAGAAAAACCCAAGAGTGCGACAAATACGAGTAATGTTAGTTGTCTCATGTTATAATAAGTATTTACGTAAGTGATACAATCTCTGTATAGTAAGCAAGCAGCTATCTACTTGCCTATGGAGAGATATTCTCTATCAAAGAATGCACGATAAGCGCCCACTTGACTTTCTTCTATGATCTTGCGATAATTCTTTTGATTCACCGCGTAGATGTCTAGTGAGTGCTTCTTTTGATCTGCAAACTCGTTGAGTCGGGTCGACGCCTCACGGTAGTATTCCATAGAGTCATCTTTACCCGCAAATCTCCTGATAAGGATAACATAAGATTTGTCTTCCTTGTTTAAGACTAATGCTGTTACCCTTAGCTTCTTGTCTGCAAAGTACTTGGTGTTGAAGGTGTCGATACCTTTTTTAACCTCATTTATCTTATTACCGTCGGTATCATATACTATGGCAAGGACGTAGTGCAAGCGATCATTTTCGACCACATATTTATTAAGCTCCTCTTCATCTACATCACCCAGGTCAAAGCTTTCTTGATCACCTCTTAAGAATCTAAGAAGCTCACGAGCATATACTTGTTCTTCGGTTCCATCATACCTCAAGATGATGCCTCTGAGTGCATTCATGTAATTTTCTTTGCTTTCCGTGCTTCCTACACAAAGAGCTCGCAAGAGTTCATACTTGGCTATCATATGATGCTGAGTACCGAACTTCACATTTCCTTCATCTAGGCGACCAAGAGTGCCTTTGTAGTTGTTACTTTCAAAAAGTTCATAGGCGCCTTCATACCATATTTCGATTTCTCTTTCTTCCGTGATAAGGGCATCCGAATCTGTAGGATTCTTGAGAAACTTCGCAAATGAAGAATTGGGAAAGTCACGGATCAACCTAGATTTAAAGCTTTCTGCCTGTGCTGGATTTTCTAGATCTACATAGTTCAGATATATAAAGTAGAAGGCTTCGGCTTTATGATCACTATCTGGATATCTGTCAAGCAGCTTGAGCAGAGTCTCGTTAGATCTCCTATGATTTGAAAGCATGGTTCTCAGACCAGTGCCTAACTCAAACATCGCTTTCTCAAGTTCTTGATTAGCGCTTTCTCGAGACTTTTCATCTCTTGGTATACCTCTTAAGAACTTCTCTTTCTCTTTGCTTAGCAAGACGTCGGGCACCTCCTCTTCTTGTTCACTATCCGTATCTTCTTGATCAAATGTACTACTGGACTTTTGTGATCTACGCCAGTCATCCTCTAGGGGCCTGTCACCCCATCTTTTGAGAAAGTCTTTTCTTCCTTGAGTTTTGCTGGCCACATTGTAAGCGAAGAATCTACTATTAGCGGCGACTACAGTTGTTGTAGCACTAAATCCTCCTGATTCTTCTTCAGCCTGTCCTGCCTGATTTTTCTCCCAAGCTTCTTGTGCTTTTTTTCTTGCTATCTTATCAAGTTCATCTTCAGAAAGTGAACCAAGATAAAGTAGACTATCCTGGGTTTCTATGATGCTGATATTCTTTGCTATATCTCTTAGATTTCCAGCCTGAATCTCAGTGGCCCTATAACGAGGGTCTTTCTCAGGCATAGCACTCAGTGTGCTATCGTGATATACATAAGAATCTTCGTACTGCTCCTTTCCAAGGAACAAAGTGGCTAACCTCAGATAGATTTCTGACTTCACCGCATCATTCTGACTATGACTGAGTGCTAGTTGAAAGCTTTCGAGTGCTTCTTCTTGATTCCCACTCGCTAGTTGCACTTCAGCTATACTAGAGTACACAGATCCTAGGTACAATCTATTGCGATCCTGACGCGCCATGCGTTTTAGCTTTCTGATCACGTCTTCACTTGAGGAAGAGCCTGAAGCCCATTGGTTCTTTAACTGACTGAGCTGAGCATTGACCTCCATCTCGAAGTCCACTTTGTACTCAGATACTGCTGCAAATGCTTCTTGCGCTTGAGCAGCTTGGCCGTTCATCTGATATGCCTGAGCAAGTGCATAGGACATACGCCCTTTGAGCCGTTTATCGCTAGTGTTTTCTATGGCATAGTGAAGCGCATCTATCGCATTCTTATAGTCTTTTTGTTTCAGATAGTAGTCTGCTCTGACTACGGGTACTTCGTCTCGTACGGACTTGAGCACATCTGGTTCTTTTTCTAGTTGATCGAGGAAGTAATTAGCTTCGATCCACTTGCCTCTTTCGATCTGCGTTTTTACCAGCCATAACATACCTTCATAAAAAGCGGGCTTGTGCTTCAGAAATCCTCCACCAGAGTTATTACTCACTGTTTTCTTTGCAGCTGCCCTAGCTTGATCTTCTCTTATCTTTTCTTCCACATAGGCCTCATCCTCATCTAGTAAGACAGTCTCCTCGGCAGAAGCGAGAGCTGTCGTTGCTACCTCGGTTACTTCCTCTTTAGGGGGAGTTTCCTCCTTAGGTGATGAAGTTGACCGGCCCTTACGTCTATTCTTATTCCTTTGCTTTCTTTCTTTTTCCGCTTGTTTTCGCGCTTTCTCTCTCTCCTTGGCTATCTCTTTTCTGCTTTTTTCTTTTTCCTCTCTTTCTTTTTTTCGCTCGTCCTGCTGGATTTTTCGTTCCTTGATTTGCTCTTTCTTACGCTCTTTTGCGGAGGTCTTTCTATCTGGAGAAACATATACGCGCGATGTAGGATCACGTGGGTTAAAGTCTTCGACAAAATATTCTAAGGTTTCTTCAGCCGACTCATAATCACCCTTTAAGTACTGCGCCTTACCCATCATGACATAGCAATCATCGACCCATTTGGAAGGCTCATGAAGAGAGGCGACTTTCACCACCTTCTCTATGGCTACATCCATATTTTCTTCGACGAGCTTCCTGTCATCTTCGGAGCCAAGCTCATATATCGTTATGATCTGGTTGTAATTATCTTGATGAACATCATTAAGCTGTCCGACACTCGCCTTGTAGAGTTCTTTTGCATTGAAAAGACCATTGTAACGCGCATTCATGTCATGCACCTTAGTTTTTAGCCAGCCAGCTTCTTTTTTATCTCTTTTTGTTGTTACGCAGCCCCCGAGTAAAGAGGTGATAAGGATGAGGACTGAGCATCTTATGATCTGAAGCTTCATATCTTGATTAGGGACTTTGTAGATCTTAGTTCGAGCGACTTGTGTACTTGTTAAATAGTCTAATTTTGTCTGTGCCAAATAGCATGTAGCGTTTCTACTGCGTTATTAGCTATACTTAAACCCTTTGCAGACCATAAATATTTTAAGAAAGATACCCTTTAGTAAGCTAAATGCCGACATCTCAAGGTTCTGAAGATACTAATCGATCATCACAAGACTATAAGCTTGTGGTCTATAGAAGTGAAGACTTACGGGAGGTTCGCACGATGAACCTTTCCTTGAGTAACATCTATGTGATGGCATCATCGCTCATATTGCTTCTCTGTTTCCTGATTTTCGCTCTTCTAGCCTTTACACCTCTCAAGCGATTTATACCAGGTTATGGACAGTTGGAAGCCAATCCGAGATTTCTCGAACTGATCGATGGAGTAGACGACCTTGGAGCACAGATCGATGCCCAAGTGACCTATATCGGAGCGATGAGAACTATACTCAGTACTGGACTTTCAGATACGGATAAGGGGACACTTCCACCGACCAGTAATCAGGCTGCTACCACTTCCGTAAATATTTCGAACCCTACTTCATCTTATGTTTTTGGATCTCGATCACAAGAATCTCCAGATGTGATTAGGACTGAACAATCTGGTGAGATATATGACGCCTTGAGCCAGGGTGGAGCTATAAAACCTATATCTGGTATAGTAAGCTCCCGGTTTGATCCTAAAATCAAACACTACGGTATCGATATCCTAGCCCCCGCACAGACACCTATCATGGCGATGATGGATGGCATCGTTTTTAGCTCTGGTTGGGATTTAGAAACAGGGTATTCTCTAGCTATACAGCATGAGAACAACATCTTATCATTTTATAAGCATAACTCGCAACTTTTAAAAGAGAAAGGTACCTTTGTCCGCGCTGGAGAAGCGGTCGCCATCATCGGAAATACAGGTACACTATCAAGTGGTCCTCATTTGCATTTTGAGCTATGGCATAATGGCAAGCCTATTAATCCAGAAGATCTGTTTAAATTTTAGTTATGAGCGAGCACTCTTTAAAGGAATTAACTGACGAGCAAGGTAATCTCATTAGCCCTGTTCTTCCAGATGAAGTAAAGAACTATCTGATTGATATAGATGGTACCATCACTGAAGATGTACCTAACGAAGAGCCAGAAAGGATGGTGACTTGTGCCCCCTTTCCAGATGCACTAGAAATACTTAATAAATGGTACGATGAAGGTCATATCATCACTTTTTTCACTTCGAGGACAGAAGAACATCGAAGAGTGACAGAGACGTGGTTAAAAAAACATGGTTTTAAGTACCACGGCCTACTTATGAATAAACCTCGTGGTGGCAACTATCATTGGATAGATAATCACATGGTAAGAGCTACTAGGTTTAAAGGGCACTTCACAGATCTCATAAAAGTCAACAAGGAGATCGAGGTTTTTGACAAGCCTATTTCCTAGGATATAGCTGATCTAAAGCTTTTTGTAGAGTAGGATAGTCGAAAGAAAAACCAGTATCACTGATCTTTTTACTACTGATATTGGAGCTATTGAGTACAACTCTCGACATCTCTCCAAATACCATTTTTATGCCCAATGACGGAGCTGGAAGTAAGACGGCTTTAGAGTTGATAGTATTTTTGAGGAGTTGAGTGAAGTCTCTGTTCGTCAAGACCTCAGGAGCAACACCATTGTAGATCCCCTTTAGTTTGTTTTGTATCATATGTACAAACATCTTAGATACATCATGCAGATGTATCCAACTCATAAGCTGCCTTCCATTACCTAGATAATTAGCAACTCCAAGAGGTATCGTCGGTGTCATCTTTTCTAAAGCTCCTCCCTCAGGGGAAAGTACAGTGCCAATCCTGATAATGCTTAGATGATCCACAATATCCTTCACTTCTAAAGCAGCTTTTTCCCAAGCAACACATACATCTGATAAGAACTCCTTAGTTACCACTCCACGTTCTTCTGTAAGATGCTCTGTACCTCCATCACCATAGTATCCTATAGCTGAGGCAGAGACATAAGATTTTATGGATAGTTCTTTGTCTTTTATAGTCTTGGCAAGTAATGCAGTCGTTTTAACCCTGCTTTCAATGATTTCTTTCTTACGTGCTTTTGTCCATCTGCCATCCGCGATACCAGAGCCTGCGAGATTGATGATATGGTCTGCTTGCTCTATAGATGGATCGATATACTGATCATCTATATCCCAATGAATGAAGCCCTTATCCTGGCTAGCATTTACCTCATTCCTTGTTAAGATGAGCACCTGATACCCCTCTTTGCTGAGCAGTTGGGTAAGATAAGTACCTATGATGCCAGAACCTCCAGCTATGACGACTATTTCTTTCACTAGATATACTAAGAGGTTAGGCCCTAACTTTGTTCTATCTTACTGAGCAATATTAAATCAACCCGACATGGATATATCCACAGTATGTAGACTTGTTATAGTATACTCACTCATATCTCTTTTGATTGGATGTGATACTGATCAATCAACGACAACTCAGGATGGATTAGATCAGATAGTTGTAAGGCTACCAGAGCAACCCGAGAGCTTTAGCCCTTTTCATACCACATCAACACTAGGACGTCAGATATATGCTAACATGTATAATACGCTGGCAGATTATGATTACCAGACGCTCGAGTTGCGACCTGTATTACTTGCTGAGTTACCAACGAAAGAGTCTTTAGCTGATGGAAAGACCAAGTATACGATGAGCCTGAAGAAGGATGCTGTGTGGGAAGATGGAAGTCCTGTAACTGCTCACGATGTTATTTGGACACTTAAGATTATGTATCATCCAGAAGTGGTGCTTCCAGATTTAAGAGCACAATACGATGATTTAGTTTCGTTGGCTATCGACCCAGAAGATGACAGAGTATTCTCTATCATTACAAAATCTAAAAAGTTTTTAGAGGAAGAAATCATCCTTAACACGGATGTCTATCCTAAGGCAGTATATGATAGTCTTGGGATACTTGATAAGTATGACTTAGGCACACTTAAGAATTTAGAAGATGCTGGTTCTGATGAGGACTTAGCAAGGCTCGGGAAAGATTTTGAAAGTATAACCTATATCAAGGAAAAAGCTGGCGGATCCGGACCATATAAATTAGAAAATTATCAGGATGGTCAGTTTGTAGTTCTCAAGAAGAAGGATGACTATTGGGGTCTTAATTATCCCGATATCGACCAGCTTAATCAGTATCCCGATAGGATCATTTATCAGATTGTACCGGATGCCACAACAGCACTAACGCTTTTGAAAAACGAGGAGATTGACTTCATGGACTTCTCAGATAGAGGATCAGTCGCATATTATGATGACTTGAAAGAAGATTCCTTGATGACTGGCTTATTTCAATTTGAAAGTGCAGTGATTCCTCGCATTGTTTATATTCTTTTAAACCACGAAGACCCTAAGTTGTCTGATAAAAGTGTTAGAAAGGCTTTCCGACACATGATAGATGCTGATAGAATCATCAACCAACTAGCAGGCGGTTACGGTAAGCGGCAGTTTGGCCCTGTTCATTTTTCAAAACCACAGTTTAATAATAATATACAACCAGATCGGTATGACCCTGCTAAAGCCAAAGAGATATTAGATGGTGCGGGATGGTTAGATTCTGATGGTGATGGAGTAAGAGATAAAGTTGTGGATGGGGAGAAGTTAGATTTAGAATTCACTTGGCACATATCTGGATCATCATTAAGTGTCAGTCTAAGTACCATGGCTTCGGAGATTGGAAAAGATGTAGGCGTGAAATTCAATATTATTGAAAAGCCTACCTCTGCTACCATAACGGAGAATATATATACTGGGGATTATGACGTCTATGCAAGTATCAAGACTCAGTCTGTGATTAAAGATGACCTTTATCTTTATTATCATACCGCATCTATCGGTGATGGTAAGGATAATCTTGGAAGATATTCTAATCAAGAAGTTGATGAGTTGGTAGAAACGATTAGGACAACCGATGATCCTGCAATACAACAGGATGCTTATCTCAAAGTGCAGGAAGTGATGTACGATGATGTTGATGCCATTTATTTGTACTCTCCAGTGTTGAAGTTGGTGCGCGCTTCTGATGTTTCTCCTGTTTTGAGTTCAAGAAGGCCAGGGTATTATATGAACTCTCAGATCAAATAGGAGTCTGTGTTTGGATATGCTATTAAGCGAATATTGCTCATATTTCCGACAGTATTTGTTATCC
>CAYYBR010000020.1:0-27990 GCA_964470035.1 uncultured Saprospiraceae bacterium | reverse complement strand
AGCTTATAAAGTTTGATGTAGCCATAATAGATGAGGCTTCTCAACTATTAGAAACATCGCTGATAGGATTCTTGACTAGGGTAAACAAATGGATATTGATAGGAGATCACTTGCAGCTTCCGGCTATAGTGCGCCAGCATAAAAATGATACTAAGGTTAAAGATCAAAATGGATTGAGTGAAGTCGGTTTAAATAACTTATCTACTTCTTTTTTTGAAAGGCTATACAAACATGCTGAGTCTAGGGGGTGGCAGCATTGTATAGGTCAGTTGACACATCAGGGCAGAATGCATGAAGACATTATGGCTTTCGTTAATCAACGATTTTATAACGATAGATTATCAATAATCTCTTCAATCAAAAGACTTTCTGCTACTTCTCAAGCTCAATACCTTTTCTCAAATAAAAGGTTGGTATTCATTGCTTCTCAAAGTGACACTGATGCGGAGTCTATAAAGGTGAATCGGGATGAATCAAAAAAGGCAATTCTTGTGTGCAAGGAAATTGTAGAGCAATTGTTAGCGAGGGATATTGCGATAAGAAATGATACTATTGGCATTATAACTCCATATAGAGCACAGATAGCTTCGATAAAACTTGAATTAGAGAAAGTGCTACCTAAAATAGCAGATCAAATTACAATAGATACTGTAGAGCGATATCAAGGTGGTGCACGAGACTATATTATTATGTCAACTTGCGCGAATTTTTCTTTTCAACTAAGGTCGTTAGTTTCTTTATCCGAAGATGGAGTAGATCGAAAATTGAATGTGGCTATTACTCGCTCGCGTGAACAATTTATTCTTATTGGTAATAAGAGTATTCTTAGTCAGGATGAGAATTATAAAAGTCTTATCGACGCGTCGGTAGAATATTCATTTGCGTAAGCGCTAAGGTATGCCCATGAATTTATGTGTTTGAAGACTTAGGCGCCACTTCGTTCTTTGTTTGCAAAGATCTATGCAGTCTTTAATATTTTGATCCTGATTAGCATCGTCGAGTGGTTGTAAAGAATAATGTTGGAATGACATTTTTTCATACAACTCCAACTCAACACCTTTTTGAGGATATACGAGTTTGAGTTCGTCTCCCTGATGTACTATGAGATCACTATTGAGTTTAGGACTTACACAGACCCAGTCTATATCATCAGGAATCTTGATTGTTCCATTAGTTTCAATAGCAATATAGCATGCATGGTCATGAAATGTGTTTATTAATTCTTCGTCCATCTGTAACAAAGGCTCACCACCTGTACAAACAATCCATGGTTGGTTTTGTGGATCAGGCCATTTACTTAAGCAGAGCTCAACAAGCTGTAGGGCAGTATACTTCCCGCCAGACGGCCCATCTGTACCCCAAAAGTCAGTATCACAAAATTGACATTGAGCCATAGCTCGATCTTTTTCAAGCCCTGTCCAAAGATTGCATCCACTAAATCTTAAAAAGACCGCTGGCTGACCTGTGTGGTATCCTTCTCCCTGTATGGTGTAGTATATTTCTTTGACGCTATACAATCGCTTCGATTTAAGAGCCATCAAAGGTACTTGATCTTACGATTATCAATCGACTTTCATACGAAGTATGATATCTCTAATAATAGAGATGGCTTCCTCTGGTTCGTGTGACAAGAAGAAAGAAGGAGGTAGGACTTCTCGTATGATGAGGCCTTCATCAACTAGTATTAATCTATTAGTACCGAGATCACCACCATATGCGAGCTGCCCGATGTTTTTTGCATTAGGTATGATGCTAAATAAAGGTCCCTGTTCTTGATTAACTCGTCGTGTAGATTCTTCATCTCCTTCTGAAAATCCATACACCCACATATCATCTAGCTCGTCGAGCTGTAACAAATTAACATGTGGGAAAAGAGACAGGGCAGACGTGTTGTCAGGACTCCAAAACCAAAGCAACTTGATTTTTCCTTCTGTAGAATAGAAACTAACTTCCTGACTACTTAGGTCTTTTGCCAAAAACTGCTCGGCTTTTGTGCCTTTTAAAGTTTGAATAACATCTTGCTCGGAGGGCGAAAATGACTCAAACTCAACTAAGAAATGACTTTGACACTGAGTATCCAATGAGAAAAGACAGCAAAGTAATATCAGTAGCTTCAGATCTATCATCATGAACTTATACTTACGAAGAACTTGGTTTTCGTAGATATAAACTACAATACTTCCTTGATATTATAGGTGCCTTTGCGGTCTTTAGAATCTATGACCAGCTCGGCTATAAATCCCGTTAAAAAAAGTTGAGTACCAATAATCAGTGTGAGTAGACCAAAGAAGAAAAGCGGCCGGTCTTGGATGCCAGGAACATTAAAAAAAATCTTGCGTATAGAAAGGTAGATAAGCGCTAGGATACCAAGACCAGTTATGATAACCCCAAGAGAGCCAAAGAAATGCATGGGCTTCTTGTTAAACTTGCCAACAAAGAATAAGGACAACAAATCAAGAAAGCCACTTAGTAGTCTCTTGGCACCAAACTTAGATACACCGAACTCGCGTGGTCTATGTTCGACAACCTTCTCGCCTATGTTAGCATATCCTTGCCACTTAGCTAGGACGGGCATCCATCTATGCATATCTCCGTATACGTTGATATCTTTAGCTACATCTCTTCTATAAGCTTTAAGGCCACAGTTGAAGTCATGTAAGTGTATCTTACTTACCTTCCTAGCGACGGTGTTGAAAAGCTTGCTAGGGACAGTTTTAGTCCAAGGGTCATGTCGTTTTTTCTTCCATCCTGAGACAAGATCATAACCCTCTTCTGTGATCATCTTATAAAGAGGCTGAATCTCCTCTGGGCTATCCTGAAGATCGGCATCCATAGTGATGATGACATCTCCTTCTGCAAGTTCAAAACCGTGATTAAGTGCAGCAGCTTTGCCGTAGTTTCTTCTGAATCTTAGGCCTTTAATGTGATCAGGCCGCTCTTGTTTTAGAGACTTGATGATATCCCAACTCTTATCAGAGCTTCCATCATCGACGAAGATCATTTGGTACGTTAAAGATGTTGTGCCGAGGGTCTTCGATATCCAATCGACGAGAGGGTTCAGAGATTCCTCTTCATTGTACACTGGTATGACAAGAGATACATCCATATAGCAATCCTCAAAGCTAACTGAATTGCTTTATATATAGAATTATCCTAATGTATAATTTAGTCCTTTTTGATAAAGATACTAGTGATTAGACCTATAATAACGTGGGTGAGCATACTAGTGAAAAACGAGATAAATGCCAGTGCTGTAGGAGATGTCATAGCCCCGATGATAGATCCTGCCATCTCTCTTTCTTCATCACTCATAGATTCATCTTGGAGAGCTGCCTCCCTGATGGCATCAGAAAGTCCAGGTTCGATATATGACATGAATAGGTACATGAACAGCGCCATAACCAGGCCTGAAAAAATCCCTAAGAAAAATGCCACACTTATCCCTTCTCCGTAGGTCATCAGTCCTTCATTATGTTTTCTGTAGTAGAGCTGAGCAAGCACAGTTGCACCGATCGATATGACTAGGTTAATGATAGTGGCGGTTATACCATTAGGATCTTCTGGATCTGCCATGTTTGAAAACCCAGTATAGTGAAATGCCAAGGTCATAGCTATACTTATCAAAGACAGATAGATAGCCCACTTGAGGCCGGCTTTTAACGGAGTAACGTATTCGTCCATAATATTGAGATTCAACTAATGTAAATGTATAGACTTCATCATAGTGTCATTCTTTTCGCAAGAATAAACTCAAGATAAAACTTGTTGCGATGAAGCCAAGAAAGGTCATGATAGAAACTCCAAATGCAAGAGCGACCGGCATCCTTACAGCCACATCTTCATCTATCGATGTATCGTCACCAGATGGTGGTATGTCGATCATCATCATAGAAGAAGAAATATAGATACATATACCTATCACTAGTGCAGTGAAGATGCCCATAAAGATCCCAATACTCAGACCTTCCCCAAAGGTGAGCAACCCTTCGTTTTTGTTTCTAAATGAAAGCAATGCACCGATGAGTGTGACTATCGAAATGACGAAACACGTCGCTAAAAAAATGTAATACTTCCGATCACCAGAAGACACAAAATCAAACCAGCCAGATAATATGGCGCCAGAAATGAAGATAGTCAAGGCAAGTGAGCTATATAAAGACCATCGTAATCCTGTTTTGAATGGCGTAGTTGTATTCTCCATCATGTCAAGATATATACAAGTGCTACCTTGGAAGATCTAACTAGACAAACAAGAGCATTATATCTATCATGGCTGAGTTTTATCAGATATGTGGTAGTTGGTAGAATAGAGAATTGATAGAGATTTAAGAGTTCGAGTCAATTCTATTATCAATATAGCATGAATACACTAGAGGTCAAATATGAAAGGCTAAACCACTATAATATAGAGCTCAGTGTAATTAGGGAAGGCTAAAGAGAATGAAGTTTTCCATTAATTATCCCTATAACTTCTCCCGTTAACTCAGATCCTAAAAATGGAAGATTTGTTCCTCTCGTCTTAAAACGATTGTGGGTCTTTTTAGAAACGGTGTCAAAGATTGTAACGCAAGCTTTCTGTCCTACTATAATAGATGGGCACTCCACTCCTAAGGCTTCTCGGGGTCCAACTGACAGACAATGAATGAGTCGCTCTACAGATATGTCGGCATAAGTGAGCAGCGAAGCAAAGACAGTCTCTAAAGTGGCGGCTCCAAATGACGACATGCCAAACGGTTGATCCTTTTCTTCTTTGGACAGAGGACGATGCTGTGAAGTGATGATGTTGATCGCTCCTGACTCAACAGCTTTCGCAAGGGCTTTTTTATCTTGATTGGACCTTAAAGGCGGCTTTACTTTCAGATTAAGATTGAAATCTTGTACATCTTCAACATCTCGAATGAGATTAAGACATGATACCGAAGCTGTGACGCTTCCTGCGCCATTGTGCTTCTTTATTTTAGCTAGGGACTCTGCTGAGGAAATACTATAAATCAAGACCTTTCCTTCAGCATATTTCACAGCCTCAAGAGCTTCATCTATAGCCGATAGTTCTTGATGAACAGGCAGACCTTCCACACCCATGCTTATACTTACAGCCCCCTCATGGACGTGTCCATGACTTGTCTGATAAGCAGGAAGTACAAGCAGTCCATCACAAGTCCGCAAATACTGCATGGCGCGGATCAAAAGTCCTTCATTTGGAGAGGCATCATCTCCATCACTAAAAGCTACAGCACCCGCTTTTGACAAGTCTAAGATTTCTGAGAGGTCTTTTCCATTTCGCTCTTTAGTAACTGAGGCTATAGGGAAGACTTGGACTAGACCATCAGCAGTCTGGGATTTGAGATAATGCAACTGACCTTTATTGTCTAAAGTCGGCTGTCCTGTGGGAAATGGTGCCAGCCCAAGGTAGCCCCCACTAAGTGCTGCAGAAAGTAAGCTGTCAAGATCTTCGCGATATTCGAAACCTGGCTCACCGTTATATGTGCCGATATCCAACCATCCTGGAGATATACAAAGATGTGGCGATGAGATAACCTTAGCTTTAGGAGGTGCCGTGATTTGCTTGGCTATGCGGCTTATCTGATCTTTTTCTATAAGCACATCCTTGATGGTATCATGATGTTGAGATCTGACATCATAGATATGCGCTTTACGTAGTAATATCATTTGGTTGTCATTTCATCAATCTTATAAGCCCGATCTCTAGGAGCAAAAACAGGAGTGCTAGTAGTAAGCACCACCGCCATAGGCTTACTCCATCACGTTTATCACTTATAAAGCTGCCAAGATTAGCAAGGGCTATCTTATCTAACACTTCAGCATTTGCACTTATGTCGCTTGCTACTGACGCCATGTCGCTATAGGTAACATCAGATTCGGTACGATCGTAGTTAAAGGCAAGGCCATCTATCTGCTCATCTTCTAGATACAAATCATAAAATCCACTTTCTTCTATTTGTTCTCGGACATCGAGATATCCCACCTGACTTGATGCCGTCACACCAGGGATGAACTCAGAGGGCCCTTTCATCTCATATCTTTCTGCCGAAGCAGAGGCCAAAGAAGGTAAGGCAATCACATCGTCTTGGCCGATAGTATAAAAAAGAGGTTGTCTTGTACCCTTGCTTACTGCCATCTTATATAGCATAGGGACAAAGATCTCGGCTTGTCTGACGAGATCATTAGCATTGATATTAAGTGGAGCAGAGCAGAGGTAGACATTACCTAACTCTTTAGTATACTTTGTAAGATAGGGGCTACCATCTCGATAGCTCAAGAGCCTTTCTCTAGATTGCGTTTGACTTGTCAGCAGCGGGTAGTTCACTTCTGAAGAGGGGAGACGGAGGTTGCGGTTAGTCTGTAGGTAAACCTCGCTGAAGATGTAAGACCTCGTATTTAACTTTGAGGTTTCTTTCTTCGCCTTTTGCCGTGCTTCCAGCTTGTCGACCCGTAGCGTAGATAGTAGTGAGTTATAGGATGTTAGGTTAGCGTTGAGTGACGGAAATATCAAAAGATTACCTCCGCTGCGTACATATTTATCGAGCTCACTACTTAGCCCACTGCTTATATTGCTGAGGTCGTCCATGATGATCAACTCTTGATCTTTAAGCGCCTCGTAGCGGATATTACTTATCGGCACCTGACTAAGTTGGCAGTATGGGATGCCTTCAAAGGCCGCTTCCACATTTACATTTCTTCCACTTTCGTAAATGTTCATTACATCAACTCGCTCCTCGATATAAGATGTGAGATATAAGTCATTGTCAAATTCTACCGGATAGTCATCTATCGAAATCTTAATCTCCTGCCATCCTGTGCGATCTATAGGGATGCTCACTGTGTCAGACACCGAACTTGTGGGCGGTATAGTCAGAGAGCCAAGTGGTCTTTCTTGGTCATTAAAATCTAATCTGATTTCTACGGCTTGAGCCTGTGTACCAAAGTTCTCAAAATCGACTATGAGCCTATTAGACTGATCTTTGGTTGCCACGGGTGCCTCCCACTGAGCGCCAGTGATCGTTATATTAGATTCTTGGACTGCTCTAAATGGTATGAGAGAAACATTTACGGAAGTGTCTATAGGACTTTCAAATGATGAGATGTTGGCCTGAAAGTCTGAAAGGAGATACATGTTATGGACATGATCGGAGAGTCGAGATCTCACGCGATCAGCTATCTGAGCAACGGACTCTAGCTGATTTACTGCGGGTGTATTCTTGATTTCATCGATGAAGTCGAAGGCTGTTTTTTGATCGACATATCGTTGATGCTTCGCTTTTAGGTCATGTGTAAGGATGAGATAACGATCACTTTCTTCATATGAGCTGACGATCTCTCGTGCACGATCTTTGGCAAGAGTTAGAAGAGATACTTCAGCATCTCTGGCTTGCATAGACCAAGAGTTGTCTATAAATATCTCTACGGCACTACTTCTTTCATCCACGTCTTCACCAGACTTAATCAACGGCTGAGCAAAGGCGAAGATCAACATAGCAAGAGCTGCACATCTAGCAAGTAAGATGAGAAGGCTCTTAAGCCTGCTGCGCGTACTAGTCTCCTCCTTTAACTCTTTAAGCAGGTGTACATTAGTGAAGTATACCTTCTTAAATCGTCGAAAGTGAAAGAGGTGAATGATGACAGGTATGGCGAGGGCTCCAAGTGCCCACAAAAAGGTCGGGTATAAAAACTGCATCTGCGACAAAATTATATAATAATCACGTAAGATGACGATCTGTTATCTCGTGGTTTAGACAAGTAATAAGGATTGTTTTAACTTCCGCCGATCAATTAAATGAGTGATACAAGATGAAGAACAAATTATCTATCCAAATCAGCGCTTTTCTCCTAACTTTTCTTGTTTTTGGTGGCTCGCTAGTCGTCTCAGGACAAGAGGTAGATTTTAGCAAGTGGGAACAAATAAAACCTAGAAATATAGGCCCAGCTGGCATGAGTGGTCGAGTAACGGCCATCGACGTAGATCTTACTGACCGTGATCGTATCTATGTGGGTACAGCATCAGGAGGTGTATGGTTATCCGAAAATGGAGGCATCACATGGTCGCCTATCTTCGATGAGATGCCAGTGCTCTCTATAGGGGCCATCAAAATCAATCCGGCCAATACAAGCGAGATCTGGGTAGGTACAGGAGAAGGAAATCCTAGAAACTCCCAAAATAGTGGCGCTGGTGTATATCGATCTTTGGATAAAGGTAAGACCTGGACATTCATGGGTTTAAAAGACACCAGAGTTATCCATCGCATACTGATCGACCCAACTGAGTCCGGCACTGTCTTTGTCGGCGCCCAAGGCAGCCAGTGGGGCGATAGTCAGGATAGAGGTGTATATAAAACTACTGATGGCGGAAAGTCTTGGGATAAGATCTTATACGTCAATGACAAAACAGGCGTAGGAGAGATGGTCATGGATCCACAAAATCCAAAGAAGATCATCGTCGCTATGTGGGAGTTTTGGCGAAGACCATGGTATGCTCATAGTGGAGGCGAAGGCTCTGGTCTTTACATCACTAATGACGGAGGAGAAAACTGGAAAGAAGTAACATCAGAAGATGGACTGCCGGAAGGCGATCTTGGCAGGATAGGTCTAACAATATCTGCATCTAATAATGATATCGTCTATGCGCTTGTTGAGGCAAAGGAAAATGCTCTATACAAGTCTACGGATGGAGGCAGCAAATGGACAAAAATATCGACAGATGATTTGATTGGTAATCGTCCATTCTACTACGCTGAGATATATGTGGACCCACATAATCCTGACAGGATTTATTCGCTCTGGTCATATGTCTCTCGGAGTGAAGACGGTGGGAAGACATGGAAAGTGATTGCTGACTATGGCAATGATGTCCACCCTGATCACCATGCTTTTTGGATTGATCCTGATGATCCAAGTTATGTGATCGATGGAAATGACGGAGGGATGAACTTCTCAGAAGATTACGGTGATACATGGCGCTTCGTAGCTAATCTACCAGTGGGGCAGTTTTATCATGTAGATGTAGATGACGACTTCCCATACAACATCTATGGAGGCATGCAAGACAATGGGTCTTGGGTAGGACCTGCGTTCGTCCCACGAAGTGGAGGCATCACTAACTACGACTGGCAAGAGGTATATTTTGGTGATGGGTTTGACGTAGCTCCAAAACCAGGTGATAATCGATATGTATATGCGATGTCACAAGGTGGTAACCTAGGAGTAGTCGATAAAGAGACTGGTGCAACTAAGTTTCTAAAGCCGAATAACAATGCCGATACGACTCAACTTAGGTTTAATTGGAATGCCGCACTAGCATTAGAACCAGATAACAACTGCGGTATCTACTATGGGAGCCAGTTTGTGCACTATAGTGGTGACTGTGGAGCTAGTTGGCAGATCATTTCACCCGATCTAACAACTAATGATACAAGCAAACATCATCAAGACATCAGTGGAGGGTTAACGATAGATGCTACTAACGCAGAGAATAATAACTGTATACTTTCTATCGCACCTAGCCCTGTAGATGCTAACGTAATCTGGGTTGGTACCGATGACGGCAGATTACAACTTACCACCGATAGGGGGGCAAGTTGGACAGATCTTTATAGCAAACTGCCGGGAGCTCCGGAGTTTGGTTTCATACCCCAGATAGAGGTCAATGCTTTAAACGCTGGTGTCGCTTGGGTGGTAGTGAATAACTACAGGCTCAATGACTGGTCAGCATATCTCTATCATACTTCGGACTATGGTGCGACATGGCGAAGAGTAGTTGATGATCAAGATGTATCCAGCTTTGTGACTTCTGTGGTTCAGGATGAAGAAGAGCCTAACCTTGTATTTCTTGGTACAGACGCTGGACTATACGTTTCTTTTGACAAAGGTGGGAAATGGCAAAAGTGGGATCAGGGATTTCCTTCTGTGCAGATACGAGATATGAAAATCCAGAAGCGTCATGGCGACCTTGTTCTTGGCACCTTTGGTCGGGCGTTTTGGGTGATAGATGATCTAGGACCTTTCCGAGCTTTCGCTAAAGAGTCATTTCTAGATGAAGATTTCAAGGTGCTTTCTGCCAGTGATGGTTATCTAGCTGAACGTAGATCTTATCAAGGGATCAGGTTTATAGGTCAAGCCGAATATCAGGGTGATAATCGAGGTACGGGGACTATGTATTCTATCTGGATCAATCCAGATAAGGAGGATAAAATGAAAGACGAGAAGAAACCAGCAGGCAAGAAAAAGGATGGTAAAAAGAAAGGTGAAGGCAAAAACAAAGAGGATAAGAAAAAGAACAAACTGGTTTTTAATATCATCGATAGTGCAGGAGATACAGTAAGGACATTCTCTAGACCCATCAAGAAAAAAGGTCTAGTCAGGACTTCATGGAATCTTTCTCGTGATGGAGTGAGATTCCCTTCACGTAACGAGATCAAGGAAGACAGTGATCTGCCAGGGGGTGAGAGAGTCTTACCTGGAGAGTATATGACGATAGTCAGTTACAAGGACTTTAGAGACACTATAAAAAATGTCGTACATATCGACCCAAGAATAGAGATGTCTGAAGACAATAGAAAAAATATGCTTAGAAGTGCAGAAGATTATCAGGAAGTCATAACGATGGCGACCACGTCCTTTGAAAAACTCATGAAAGCCAAAAAATCTATGGAGCTAGTTGAGAAACTCACAGCAACTCTTAGTGATACTACAAAGACATATGTAAGTGACCTTACCAAAGACGAGAAAAAGAAAATCGAAGAATTAGAATTGCTATTCCTAGATAAAGAAGGTCTGAAAGGTATCCAACGTAATCCTTCAACGCTAAGAGCGCAGCTAGGGACCGCAGGCAGGTATGTACGTTCTTCATATGGCGATGTAAGTCCCAATGGTCAGGTAGCAGTGGACAAGGCAAAGTCAGAAACGAAGAAAATTACATCGCAGGTGGAGGCTTATCTATCAGGAGATTGGCAAAAATATCAGGCCAAGATCAACGATGTTAATTTTAAGATTTTTGGAGATAATTAGGCCCTCTTTTTTCATTGAATGAGGATAGAAAGATCGATGACTTGATTGAGGCAAAAGAGATCGCTACTCTCAACTCTATCATCATATGCTAGGATATCATCTACTTCGGTGGTGCCAGAATTTACTAAAGCGACCATACTTTCTCGTTCAAATGTCGCTAAGAAAGAAGTAGCATAGACCTTGTATTAATGCTACGTTAAAAGGGGGCATTTTATCATCATATGCCTTTTTTATCCTAGTATTGTGATGGTAAAATCATGGGTATGAACGGTTCTAGGCTTGTCATTTTTATTCTTTCAGTACTACTTGTAATTAGCTGCTCAACAGGCCAATCGAACGATGGTCCATATGGGAATTTGAAGATCGGTGATCCCCCATCAGAACCAATAGGAGTTGGCATTAATATAGATTCTATCTATGAAGCCAGAAAAGGAAGACTTGGATCTGGTTGTAGACTTGTTTCGGGTAAGGCTATGGCCGACATACTTGGCCTGGATATAGCAGACGTAAAACTATCAAATGCTACTCCCCGAGATGCAGATCCTGGACAAACGGCTTGTTTTTATAAGTGGGATGACCCAGAATTATTCAACGCTGGTATCCTTGTACAACTATTTAAAAATCCAGTAGGTGACGAATTTCCAGATTACATCTCCTTCTTTATTGATAGTAAAAGAGATACGGGAGAACAAGAAGCAGATGGTACCAAAGTGATATTTGAAAAATTGGACTGGGGAGATGATGGCTCCTATAGTACTGAGGTAGGTAAGTACTATTGGAGGTTGGGCGATAAGATTGTGATGGCCGTTGTATTTAATACCTCACATGAAAAGCGAAAGCAATATCAGCTAGCAACAGCCATCGCAACTGAGATGACTAATTCTTTTCTCAAGAAGTAGGTACTTACTCCAACGCAAACCATACTGCCCACCAATGACTTATGGCGCCCCCTAATACAAAAAGATGCCAGATAGGGTGGTGGTATTTAAGAGACTTGTTAACATAGAAGAAGACTCCAGCTAAGTAGAAGAGTCCTCCCACAATTAGCAAACCAAAGACCTTTGTTGGAAGTAATGGAAAGAAGCTCCTCGATACCCATAGTATGCTTCCTCCCATGAGTATATAGGTAAGTGTAGAGAGAGTCGTGTATTTTCCAGTTGTGAAAGATTTGAAGATGGTTCCTATGAGGACTAAGGCCCACATGATAATTAGTAAGATCATGCCTTGTCTATTATTAAAATAGACAAGGATAAATGGAGTATATGACCCTGCTATCATGAAGTAGATACTGATGTGATCTGCCTTACGGAGTAGCCACTTGAGTTGTATATCCTTGATGGCATGATACATCGTAGAAGTCGAGAAGGTCATCAAAAAGCCTGAAAGAAAAACAACCGTCCCAATCAAACCTTCTTCACTGTACGACCGCGCTTTGGGTATGATCCATATACAAGTGAGTATAGCATAGATGATCCCTAGGGCATGCGTGTATACATTGAGGCGCTCTACTTCAGGGGGGTACTTAACTAACCGAACTGTCTTATCGATGCTAGCTAGGATCTTGTCGTTCGAAGACTCTTTGTAGCAGGGGTGTTACCCGCTGAGAGATGTCTGATCGTATGCCTAACTCTTTTACAGCGACGAGAGCAAACAATCCTTTTAACGCCTCATCTACGACATAGTCGTCTAGGTCTGGATTGACATCATCTAGTAGGGGGATCTTATTATATGTTGCCATAGCATCAGCCCAATAATCCACAGCATTGAACTTGTTGAGTGAATTTAGAACTATAGGATGAAACCTCTCATACAGTGTCTGGTAAGTTTGTTGATGTAGAAAGTCTGTAGCTGCATCTTTTTCACCTGTGAGGATACCGAGTGCATCTGTGATGGTCATCCCTTTTATGGCGTCTAAGAATATAGGTCCTACACTCTTAGCTGCATCTTCTGCTCCTCGATTGATTTTCTCGAGTGCTATCTCCTCAAAATTTTTAAAACCAGGGATAAATTGCAACTTGTCAGTTACCTTTCTTGCTTCCTCGGGCAGGAGGATTTTGTAAGCAGATTTATAATACCCATCGGTGACCGATAAAAAACTCACTGCCTCATCTGTGCCCAGATTGAGCGCTTCCTTTAGTCCATTGGCTATATCAGCATTAGAAAGTGGGACTTCTACTAGATCTTGGAGAGATGCTGGACAACCCATGAGTATAAGGGTAAACAGGGCTGCAGTAAGATTTCTAATCAATAACATGTTTAAAATTTATATGTGTAGAACGTCAGATCGATGACTCACAATGTTTAGAGGACGTTAATCTTTTTCTGCTCAAACCTAGGTCGTTATTTCTATAACTGACTTGTCCACTTTTCCACCCAGAGGAGGATTAAGTTTTTGAAGGACTACACGAACCTTCTCGACTTTATTATGATTTGCTTTTACTTCTTGAGCTATGTCATATGCTAGAGATTCTAGCAACTGGTACTTTTTGCCCATATACTTTTTGCAGATCTCATAAAGATCCTCATAGTTTACTGTTTCATCGATCTGATCATTGGGGTTAGCGTCGAGGTTAACTTCTGTTTCTATATCGACGATGTAGTTATTTCCTATCCTCCGCTCGAACTCGTAGTAGCCATGAAAAGCATAAAACTTCATGCCATGAAGAGCAACTTTTGTTTTCATATCTCTATTTGAGAGCGCCAATATACTTCATTTACTGACGTGACAATTATGCCTCCTAGTGATAGACTATTTCATACTTTAGAACTTCACTTTGATATATGAATGATGTCTAATCACAAGTCTTATCTCACTGAAGTCGTGCCACAACTCCTTTCTCATCTTACGAATGAACATGAGCCCTCATTCGGTGTAATGACGCCCCAGCATATGGTAGAGCATCTGATATGGGTGACTAAGTCGAGTGTAAAAGATTATGGTCCCCCTCCCGCAGATCTATCTGAGGGTCAACTAAAGTTTATGAAGTTCATAGAAGAAGGTGCGCAGTTCAAGGTTTATCCTCCTAAGAAGGCGAGAGAAGAACTAGACTCTCCACGTCTCCCAGATCTTTCAGCTGCTATAGAAGTAGTACCAGAAGCTATAAGTAGGATATACAATTATGCCCCTGATCATATCTTTTACAACCCGATGATGGGTCGGATGAGTTTTGAGCAAGTTGAGTTACTACACGCCAAGCACTTTGCATGGCATCTCGAGAAGCAGTTTGGATTAACCGTCTAGTCGATCGGGTAGATACTATTTTTGATTCTCCTGTAGTGTGCTTTCTAGGATAATCCCAGCGAATCGTTCTGCATTGATAAATCCCCATGAGAAGTCTTCAAATCCTTTTGTTAAGACTGCTGGATCCATCGTATCTTTTGTGCCCCCATCAGCTACAAACTTTGTGATGCGATCATGCATAACTGTGAGAAAATTCTCATACTTCACCAAATCTTCTTGTGTAGCCATGGGGCCGTGACCTGGTATGATCTGAGTATCTTCATCTACTAGCATGAGTGCAGTTTTTGCCGCTACTAAAGCACCACGTAGTGATCCACCACTTGATAGATCTATGAATGGAAACCTTCCATTGAAGAAGCAGTCTCCCATATGGAGGACGTTACTTTCAGGTAAAAAGACAAAAGAGTCACCATCAGTATGTGCATTGTGTACATGTTTCACTATGATGGGTTCATTCAAAAAGTGGAGTTCCATCCCTTCTTGATAAGTAATCACTGGCAGAGCTATGGCTGGGGCTGGAGGTTGAACTTGTCCACTTCTCTTGATCGGTGTAGCCATACGTTTTCTCACATTTTCATGAGCTATGATCATCGCACCTTCATTGCCAAAGTTTTCATTACCTCCGCTGTGATCTCCATGGAAGTGAGTATTGATAAGTCTGGTAGTCTTGCCTCCTGAGAGTTCTTTTATCTTAGCCATGAGCTTCTCAGATAACGGAGCGAACTGATCATCGATCATCAGTACTTCATCGTCACTTATGAGGATACCTACGTTGCCGCCGGCACCTTCTAACATGTATATGTTGTCAGTTAGCTTGTATTCTTTTATTACAACGTCATCAAAATTTCCTTGAGAAAAAAGGACAGTTGTAGATAAGACGAGTAATATAATGTTGAGAAATTTCATCGGTCAATTATTATTATACAATCTATAGATACACTAAGATCCAACAAAAGGTTGTAGTGTTGGCTAAATATTTACTTTAAGTGACTATCTCTTTAGCCATCTTCATCGGCACAGCGACACATTTCTTCTCCATGTAATTAGCGATTTCAGAGATGAGTGCTTGAGCTTCTGGAGATAGGTTTTCGATCTTACTTTTGTAAACTTTATTCAGAGCTCGATCTTTCACTTTATTGATCTCTGCAGGAAGATCACTCAGTGCCCTTTCCACACGTCGGCGATCGTGCATCTTTTTCCACTCTTCTAGATGTTGGGCGATGATTATCCTAGCGGCGGATATATTGCCACTTCTAAATTCTAGATTTTTCTCAGCCAGGGACCTTATGCTATCTATAGATATATAGTCTACGGTGGCTAGCTCTGCAACTTCTTTGTGGATGTTATGAGGTATCGACAAGTCAACTAGCAGCTTTGCTGATCTCTTACTGTTGATTTTGTCATACAAGTCTTGGGTTATGATGGGATCCTGTGCCGCCGTACAGGCGAATAAACAATCAAAATCATCTTCATGCTCTTCAAGACTTCCGAGATATCGAGCTTGTACCTCGAGCTCAGTACTCAGTTTTTCAGCATTGTCTAGGGATCGATTATAGATCACGAGATTATCGTATCCATGCTTCTTGAGGAACCTTCCGATAGTACTGTTAGTTTCTCCAGCACCAACTAGGAGGATTTGAGATTCTTTAGATATGTTTCTTTTTAAGAATTCTTGCACGGCTAGAGAAGCTACAGAGACAGGTTTTGCTCCGATGGCTGTATTAGTATAAACATCCTTTGCAGCTTTGACGACTGCTTGATCAACGATTCTTATGTAGTCGCCGGCGAGTTGATGTTTTCTGGCAAATTCATACGCTTCTCGAACTTGGCGGAAGATCTCTCTTTCACCTACGACGAGAGAGTCAATGGAAGAGGAGACTTCCATCAGATGCCTTATGGCGTCTGCACCCTGATAGGTCTTTATGATTTTACCTAGATCAGTCGTTTTTTTCTGCCCGAGTGACTCATTAGCACTTTCAAAAAAGGTGATGATATCTCCATCTGTTATATGCTGACTACCATAGAAAAAGTAGATCACTCGATTACAAGTAGATATATACATGACCTCATCCTGACCGAACTGGGCCTTCAGAGATTGGAGTTGGCCAGAAAGCTCATCGTCACTTTTATATCTGACTAAAAAGTGCTCTAGATCCTCAGTATTGAGGACCTTATGATTCACTGTGATGAGCTTGTATTGGTTTATCATGACCTACTTTCAAAGATAGATTGATTAAGGTCTGGGATTGTCATTGTTATGTCATTACCACTTTCGTAAATGCTCTTTTTCTAGCTATCTTCCCACACAAGAATGAAAATTAAGAGATATGGTGTCAGTGCCTAAAGAAGTAGAGTCTATCATTTCACGCTTTTATAAGTGGGAAAAAGAAACTCCGAATGCTACATTTTTAAGACAGCCGTCAGGAGATCAGTGGAGGACTACATCATTTGCGGAAGCGGGACAGGAAGCACGAAAAGTGACATCCGCTCTAAAGGGATTAGGACTACAACCAGGAGATCACATAGGTATCTTATCCAAAAACTGTATGCACTGGATCATAGCTGATCTGGCCATCATGATGGGTGGTTATGTGTCTGTACCCTACTACGCGAGTTTGCCCAAATCAAAGCTTGAAGAGGTCGTCGCACTTAGTGATATCAAAGCTCTATTTATAGGTAAGTTGGACAAGTGGGGCGATAAAGGAGATGATCTATCTGAGGAGTTAGTCTGCATAAAATTTCCTCATTACGAGGGTAACGCAGAGATCACCAAGGGCCACGACTGGGGGTCTCTTACAGCGTCTTATCCACCTATGGAGGGTACGCCGACTCCAAACCTCGAAGACCTCTGGACGATCAAGTTTACATCTGGTACTACAGGCACTCCCAAGGGAGTTATGCACTTACACAGGACGCCTAATTGGATTATGCATAACGAAGATCAGACAGGCTGGATAGGTATGAAAAATATGAAAGAATATCGTTTTTTCTCCTATCTCCCACTCAACCACGTCGGCGAAAGATTAGGTGTCGAAGTGCCTTGTATATATTATGGAGGGAGCATCTCTTTTGCAGAATCCCTAGATACATTTGCTCAAAATATAAGAGATACACAGCCCACCCTGCTATTTGCTGTACCTCGGATATGGACAAAATTCTATCACGGCGTCTTATCTCAGATGTCGGCTAAAAAGTTGGACAGGATGTTGAGCATACCCATCGTCTCAGGCATGGTAAAGAAGAAGATTAAAACTGCTCTTGGATTAAACTCTATAGAGGTAGCTGCTACGGGCGCGGCTATCACACCAGCTTATCTTAAGAATTGGTACAAAAGACTCGGCATTCATCTGGTTGAGGCTTATGGTATGACAGAAGTATGTGGGTCTATGTGCAATGGCCCTGACCCTAACTCCCCTCCAGATAGTGTAGGGCGTGCGATACCCAAGGGTGAGGTAAAGATCCACCCTGATACAGGAGAGATACTCATGAAGACTCCTTACATGATGACGGGATACTACAAAGACCCAGAGAAAACTGCGGAAGTCTTGATCGATGGGTGGATGCACAGCGGAGACCGAGGTACTATCGACGAACAAGGCTTTGTCCGTGTTATCGGTCGAGTAAAAGATGCCTTTAAGACCTCTAAGGGAAGTTACATCACTCCTAACCCTATGGAAGAGGTGATATCAAAAAATGATTTTGTAGAGCAGTGCTGTGTAGCTGGTCTTGGCATCCCTCAACCTATCTGCCTAGTCAATCTTTCTGAGCAAGGTGAGAAAGCTGACCAAGCAACTATCGCTGCATCGATACGATCAGATATAGAGGGCCTTAATAAGTCGCTTTCTAACTACGAAAGAATCTCTACAGTTATAGTCACCCAAGAAACCTGGTCCGAATCCAATGAGATGCTCACACCTACTCTTAAGGTGCGCAGAGGAAAGCTAGATGATGTGTATGGTCAACAATATTTGGATTGGCACTCGAGCAGTGACGATGTGATATGGCAGTAAGTTTTATGATTATATCTAGTGTCTCATGTAACTTAGTGTTTCTCTTGTACAGATGAAGTATACACTCCATATGATTTTCTTCTTCGTGATATCTGCGCTTGCTCTAGAAGCACAAGAGCTTGTTTATCATGCTGAAAGTGTAGAGGTGAGTATCACCGGCACATCAACTCTTCATGACTGGACAGTGAAGGCCTCTGAGGTCACTGACTATCCTGAAGCAGTAAGCTTAAGTGTGACTGGTGGTGAGATAAGAGACTTTGCTTTTAAGGTTGCTGTTGTCTCTATGGATGGAGGTAGAGGTGCTTCAATGAATGACAAAATCAAAAAGGCCCTAGACGCTAAAAACCATCCTTTTATAACGTTTGTACAGACTGCTGCCTCTACAGTGGATATGGAAGTTAAAGACTTTCAGACGGAAGGAGATATATCGATAGCTGGCAAAACGAAGCCATATATTATCAAGGTCGCTTTCGAGCAGGATGAGGATGTTATCAAGTTGAGTGGTCAGCAAGCCATATCGTTAAGTGACTTTGATATAGAGCCTCCTTCAGCCATGTTCGGTCAGATTCAAACCGGAGAAGAGGTCATTGTACACTTTGTTTTTACATATAAGAAGTCATGAGGCTCGTTGGCATTCTCTTTATCGCATTCTTGGTTTTTACTGCTTGTAGTTCGAAGAAGGATTTAGCAGGTACTGCACCTATGCCAGAAGTTATGCAGCCTAAGGAAGCGACTCATGTGCTACCAGGGACTGCTGTTTCCTTTGATATGGTATATATCCCTGCGGGATCTTTCATGATGGGAAGTAGGGAAGAAGCCGATGTGCAAAGTGATGATGAGATGCCCCAGCACGAAGTGCAGGTAGAGGCATTTTGGATGGGCAAGTATGAAGTAGCTTTTGAGGAGTATCTGGTCTTAAGAGAAAAAGAGTTAGACCAACCTACAGAAGATCAGCCAGCATGGGATGCAGATGCTATAGCGCGTCCAAGCCCGCCATATGAAGATCCCACCTTTGGCATGGGGCAAGAAGGGTATCCGGCCGTAAGTATGACACAGTTCGCGGCGCTCCAGTATTGCAAATGGCTCTCAGAAAAATCAGGCACCTTTTATAGACTACCTTCAGAAGCAGAGTGGGAGTATGCTTGCAAGGCTGGACGCGATGCACCTTATTATTGGGGTGAAGATGCTTCTCAGCTCGATGCCCATGCATGGTATTATGATAATAGTGCGGAGAAATATCATCAACTCGGATCTAAACTGCCTAATCCCTGGGGACTTTACGACATGCTTGGCAATGTGTCAGAATGGACCTTAGATCAATATCAAAAGGACGCCTACAGTGTTATAGCTTCGACGATGTCTGATAAAACCAACCCTTGGATACAGCCGACTAAGCTTCACCCACGTACGGTAAGAGGGGGCTCTTGGGATGATGACAAAGATCAACAACGATGCACATGCAGGATAGAGTCAAGTGGCAGATGGAAAGCACGTGATCCTCAGATACCCAAAAGTTTTTGGTGGAATACAGATAGTCCATTTGTAGGGTTTCGGATCGTAAGTCCAGTCGATCAGCCAAGTCAGGAAGAACAAGCTGCATTTTGGGATCTAGTGTTAGGAGGATGAAGAAGATTGTATATCTAGTTTTATCTCTTACGCTTTCGCAAATAACCCTTTCAACTCAGACATCAAATCGGTACACCTATACCACCCAGTCAATGGGAACCACATGGTCTCTTACTTTTTACTGTGACGATCAAATAAAAGCAAATAACCTAGCCAAAGAGTGTTGGGCGATGCTGGATAGCCTGAATATGATATTTAGCGACTATGACGAGAAGAGCGAACTATCCATGCTTTCATCAACTGCTGGTTCTGGACACTGGATAAAGGTATCTTCTCCTCTTTGGGAGGTTCTTACTTTTTCCGATGCGTTATCACGCAAGAGCCGTGGTTCTTTTGATGTGACGATTGGCCCCCTCAGTAAGATTTGGAGAAGAGCGATACGAAGGCAAGAATTTCCTGATCACAATCTTTTGACCACGGCCAAAGAAAAAGTTGGATTTCAGTATATCAACTTCGACCTTAAAAAACAATCAGTCAGATTGCAAAAAGAAGGAATGAGACTAGATATGGGAGGTATAGCCAAAGGATATGCTATCAAAGCTTTGTTTTCAAGATTAACAGAATCTGGTGTTAGCAGTGCTATTGTTGATGGAGGAGGGGACATGATGATCGGTGATATAAAACCAGATGGATCTACATGGTCGATCAAAGTAGAAGGGTTAGCTCAAGACATAGCACTGAGTCAAGTGGCGATTGCGTGTTCTGGATCTTCCTATAGAAGTCTGGCATATCAGGATCAAACATATGCCCATATCATAGACCCAACAACCGGGCTTGGAGTTAAGAACCTTTCATCTCTTTGTGTTCTCGCGGATGATCCGATGATAGCGGATGCCCTGGCCTCAACCTTAAGCGTACTTGGTGACCTTGAAGCTGACATTCTCGATGACTATGGCGCGCGCTTACTTTTTACGAATCAAAGTTCTTTGAGATAGAATTCGTTACTATCGAAGCTACTTTTTATCTTGAAGGAAGTAACAAATATTTTAAAAAGTTATGTCACACACTAGAAGACAATTTGTGAAAAAGTCTGGATCGGCCATGTTGGCTTCTACCTTGGGCTTTAATATTCTCACCGCGCAAAATTTTAAGCATAAGATCAATAGCGATACTCTCAAGGTTGGTCTTATCGGATGCGGAGGAAGAGGTTCTGGAGCCGCTTTACAAGCGACTCTTGCTGATGATAATGTTGTGTTGACATGTATGGCAGACATCTTTAAGGATGCTCTTGATAAGAGTCATAAAGCGCTTATGGGTGAGAATCCTGAAAAGATACTCGTCGATGAAGAACACAAATTTGTGGGCTGGGACAGCTATAAAAAGGTGATTGACTCTGATGTCGATGTGGTTATACTTACGACCCCTCCAAGTTTTAGACCTGCCCATCTCGAAGCTGCCATAGAAGCGGGCAAGCATGTCTTCTGTGAGAAGCCTGTAGCTGTGGATGCACCTGGTATACGTAGAGTTTTAGCTTCTGCCAAAAAAGCAAAAGAAAAAGGACTATCGCTGATGTCAGGATTTTGCTGGCGACACGATATACCAAAGCAAGAAACTTATAAGCGCATATTAGATGGCTCGATCGGTGATGTGGTGAGCATCTATAATACCTACAACACAGGAGCACTGTGGTATAAAGACAGGAAAGAAGGATGGACAGATAACGAAACTATGATGCGCAACTGGCTATACTTTAATTGGTTGTCAGGTGATCATATAGCTGAGCAAGCTGTCCATAGTCTTGACTTGATGTCTTGGGCTTACGGTGATAAATTACCAGTGAAGGTGAGTGGGACTGGAGGAAGACAGAGTCGTACTGAAGGAAAATTTGGAAACGTCTATGATCACTTTGCACTCGTCTATGATTATGGAGACGGTAAAATGGGTTATCACTTCAGCAGACAGCAAAAAGACACCAGCAGAGCCTACGATATAAGTATGATGGGTGATCAGGGTCGTGCATATATCAATGTATTCAAAGAGCACAAAATCATGAATGACAATCCATGGGAGTGGTCTGGTGAGTGGTCTAACATGTATCAAAATGAACACAATACACTGTTTGCTGGTATTCGATCTGGAGATGTATTTAATGATGGAGAACTCATGGCCAATAGTACTATGCTAGCTATCATAGGAAGGATGGTAGCATATACTGGAGAGACCCTCACTTGGGAGGATGCTATGAATAGTGAAGAGGTACTAGGTCCTACTATAGATCAGTACAAATGGGATATGGACTGGCCCTTAGCAGCAGTAGCGCAACCAGGGATCACAAAATTCTCTTAATAGAGATCTACAGATGAACAGACGTCGATTTGTAGGTCAGAGTATAGGAGCAGTCTATCTAACAAGTACTTTGATTGGAGAAGTGGTCGCTTGTGCGAGTAGCACAATACCACCACCACTGAATAAGAAAAGTTTGAAGTGGTGGATGATCAAGGAGGATCTTTCGGTCCTAGAAAAATTCAAACTAGTAAGAGATCTTGGTTTTGATGGTATCGAGCTAGATAGTCCAGATGATATAGATATATCCGAGGTGATGCAAGCCATGGATGTAACCGGCCTTAAAGTACCAGGATTAGTTAATTCGATCCATTGGAAGAAACCTTTTTCTCATCCCGACTCTGTTGTAAGACAAGAGTGTGCAGATGCTATGAAAAGCGCATTTCAGCTTTGTGAAAAACTTGGAGGGGATACTGTTCTTTTAGTCCCTGCTGTGGTGAGTAGAGAAGTTACTTATGATGAGGCATGGGAAAGGTCAACTGAAGAAATTAGAAAACTCCTACCATCTGCTGAAAAGCATAATATCCGCATAGCTATAGAAAATGTATGGAATAATTTCCTCTTAAGTCCTCTAGAAGCCAAGATGTATATCGACCAGTTTGAAAGTGACCTGGTAGGGTGGTATATGGATATCGGTAATGTTATTAGGTATGGCTTTCCGGAGCAATGGATAAAAATTCTAGGCAAAAGAATCTTTAAAGTAGATATCAAAGATTACAGTACAGATCTGGCTAATGAGAAAGGAGTTTGGAAAGGATTTGAAGCTAAACTAGGTGAGGGTAGTGTGGATTGGGCAGCAGTTAATCAAGCACTACTAGACGTCGGATATAACGGCTGGGGGTCTGCAGAAGTGAGTGGTGGCGATAGAGAGCGACTTGCTGATATTTCTAATCGCATGGATAAGCTTTATGCATCCTGAGGAGTGAGTGCGGTCTTCCCTTTTTGAATTAGACTAATACAACATAAGATAACAAAAGGAGGAGTAATCTGTAAAAGGGTTCTGTGTATCTGTAGTTGGTTATCTAGTAATTGGAAGGCTCCCGTACAAGTGTAAAAATAGGTAATAGTCAAAATAAGAATAATTCCACTTGTGGAAAGAAACAGTTGAGTCCTGTCTTTTAGAATCCTCTTAATACAGATTATAATTGTTATCGTACAGAATATCCAAAATATGCTTGATGAGGGTGAGTTAAAGACTGCAGAGCACATTTTAGATAGGGCTCCTTCATTATATCCTGTTATTGTATAAATTGAAGGAGTAAGAGATAGGCCGTTTTTGATCTTGAATAAAATCCAAGGCGATATAGGTATTATCACTGCTATTGAGAAAACTAAGAGTTTCTTGAGAGCAAGCTGTAAAGAATAGTCTTTAGCGAGGATAAGTTTGAATAGTATTATTCCTGCGAATGCAGGAAGGAATATAATAAGCCCTTCGTTTTGACTCCATATCATCGCACTACTGAATAGGCCTGCAAGAATATATTGATTGCGGTGCAATGCGAATAAAGCGAGAAGGAGATATGCCTGTACATAGATCTCAGTATGTCCTCCTGTAGCGTGCCATGTTTGTAGAGGCAATGCAGCTATAATCGCCGCACCCAATAGACCGGTCCACCTTTTTCCAGTAAATTCACGGATCCAGTAATATGTTATAGCAATTACTATCACCCAGAAAATAAAGCCGTCTACACGCTCTAGTCCAGGGTCATGTCTACCAAGAAATGATGCATTAGTTGCTCGCCAGATGCTAGCAAATAAAGGTTGGTCCTGTAAGCTAAAAACGTGTCCGACAAAATTTATTGAATCTGGCTCCCAAGACCAATTAGAGGTGCTTAATAGGGCTTTGCTTCTTCCTGACCAATCTTTGAGGGTTTGGTCAAAGTATACTGGAAATTTTGCCAGACTATAGAGGCTCCAAACGATTTTTTCAGCTATGAATAATAATATGGGTACTTCCCAAACTGACATACTTTTAAGCGAAGGTTTTAACCTCCATGTTGGTTTGGATGTCGAAATTAGAAAATGATAGAACCAAGAACCTAAGGCAATTACACTTATAAGAATAAAGCTTGTGCCAATAGATAGACCTATAAGAGATAACAACCAGATTGATATGGTTTCTAGAAACATGCCGAGAGCAATGGCGCTGCATAGATAGGGTCCATCGATGATCGTCTTGCCCAGGATCTTTAAAACAGTAAAGCCAATACAAAAATCAATGACTAAGTGGACAATAAGAATTATATACTCCATACTCAGTTATTGCTGACTAAATAGTAAGGACCTTCATTAAGAACTACCTGGCGTTTTCGCGGCTCAGTTGTTATTATATAGTCAGCATTCTTTTTTTGCCCACCACGGGAAGGAAAGTATTTGAGATCTCCTAGTTCATATATGCAGTATGAGTTTAGAAATCCTGGCAACTGTTCTTTAGACCACGATCCATCTGGACCGATTATATTTTTTGCTTTAGGTAGGAAGACATCAATTTCTTTGAGTACTGGTATTTGCCATTCATTCTCCGCTATCTCGTGCATGATCCCCCATCTATTATAAGATGATCTGAGGTCGTAGACTCCCCATGCGATTGTAAAACCAAGAAGTAAGGCGATATCCCATCTTCTTTTAAACACATATATAAATACAGCGAGAAATATCATGAGTCCGCCGCAAATCCATCTTAAAGGCTTGCCTACTATAAAGTATGATCCAGTAAAATTAATGCTACCAGGGCTCATCGGATAAATAGCCAAAAAAGATGACCAGACATCTTCTATGCCAGTTTTGCGAAAAGTGGCTTCTACATTGTTAATAGAAAGACCTACTAACCCAATTTCACCTTTCCATCCATTTTGTGATCCGATGGGTATGATTAGATTTTCAGAGCCTGTTTTATAAGGCAGAGCATATCGTTGTCCTGTTGAATCTACCCAAGCCAAGATGAAGGGAACATTTTGTAGGTGATTCCCGAAGTCGATCTCAATTACATCATCCTCCGCAGCAGTGATATCAGTAGCGATGATATTATTAATCGCAATGCCTTGAGAGGTCATATCATAACCTTGAAAAATCAGGGTCACAAATAGACATATCGCGTATAAGGGAGATAGTAGATTATTCACTATTGTGATTGAGTTGCCGTTGCGAATCTAGAAACTTAATGATACTATTTATTCTTTGGATCAATCAGTTTTGATTTAAAGTCGTAGTGAATAGATAATACTTCTGTCTATATTCATGTCAGAACCAAAGAAAAAGCTAACAATGAGAATAGGACTAGTTGTGATATTCTGTATGAGTGTTTTTGCGCTTATGGCTCAGGATATGAAGATGTCTAAGGGTAGTATGATGAAAAAGTCTGCCACCTCGAATATGAGAAAACTTCCTATTGACACTATAGTAATGACGCACCATAGTGTCACTATAGGCGGGCAACCCATCAAGTACACTGCAGAATCTGGTACTCAACCCGTCTGGAATGAAGATGGTATGCCGATTGCCTCGCTCTTTTACACTTACTATACGAGGGATGGTATACAAGATAGGTCGAGTCGCCCTATAGTCGTATCATTTAATGGAGGTCCTGGTAGCGCTTCGGTATGGATGCATCTGGCCTATACTGGGCCTCGGATCCTTAAGATAGATGATGAAGGATATCCAGTCCAACCATATGGTGTAAAGGAGAATCCACATAGTATACTCGATGTAGCCGACATCGTCTATGTAAATCCCGTGAACACTGGTTACTCAAGAATTATAGACAAGGAGATAGATGCAAAAAAGATGTTCTTTGGAGTCAATCAAGATGTGAAGTATCTCGCCGAATGGATAACGACATTTATGACGCGTCATAATCGCTGGTCCTCGCCGAAATATTTAATCGGAGAAAGCTACGGTACGACAAGAGTATCAGGATTAGCATTAGAGCTTCAAAATCGTCAGTGGATGTATCTCAATGGTGTCATCTTAGTATCTCCCACTGAGATAGGTATCGAGAGAGATGGTCCTGTTATGGCAGCTAATAGACTACCTTATTTTACAGCTGCTGCATGGTACCAGAAAGCCTTGGCTCCAGAGCTTCAAGCTAAAGATCTCATGGAAGTGCTAGAGGAGGCGGAACAGTTTACTATAGATGATCTACTTCCTGCTATGGTCAGAGGTGCTTGGTTAGATCAAGATGCTAGAGATCAGATCACCACTAAGATGTCATACTACTCTGGCTTATCAGAAGAAGCCCTGACTGAGAATAATCTGGATGTGTCCACGAGATACTTCTGGAAAGAGTTGCTAAGAGATGAGGGCTATACTATCGGGAGATTGGATTCGCGATATCTGGGTATAGATAAGATGGATTCTGGATCAAGTCCTGACTATAGTGCAGAGCTGACTTCATGGTTGCATTCATTTACGCCGGCGATCAACTTTTATCTACAGGAGCATCTTGAGTTCAGGACGGATATCAAGTATAATATGTTTGGACCCGTGCGTCCTTGGGACAGAACTAACAACAATGCAGGTGAGAACCTAAGGCAAGCCATGGCCCAGAATCCATATCTCAATGTCATGATTCAATCAGGCTACTACGACGGCGCCACCACCTACTTCAATGCTAAGTATACGATGTGGCAGCTGGATCCAAGTGGCAAGATGAAAGATAGATTGAGTTTTAAAGGATATCGAAGTGGTCATATGATGTACCTGAGAGCAGAAGATCTCAAAACTGCTAATGAAGATATCAGGGAGATGATTATCAACACGATGCCTGGGAAAGGTGTATCTGCAAAATATAAGAATGAGTAATGATAGGACTTAGAACGCTCATATATAAGGTGGCAGATATGGAGCACGCTAAAGTCTGGTATGCTCAAGCCTTTGGAGTGAAACCTTATTTTGACGAACCTTTCTATATAGGCTATAACATAGGTGGCTTTGAACTAGGTATCCAACCAAGAGAAGAAGGAGACTCAGGGCCGGGAGATAATGTCCTAGGATATTGGGGTGTAGATAATATCCAGCAAACATATGATCACCTCATAGAGATGGGTGCCAAGATGCATGAACAACCTACTAGTGTCGGAGGTCCCATCATGGTGGCAAGCGTCAAGGATCCTTGGGGCAATATCATAGGACTGATCTATAACCCTACCTTTAAGTTAGCCGAAAAGGTAGACTAGAAAAATATTTACGTAAGTGGGCTAAGAAGTCTAGTCTAACCTCAAGTCCTCGACGGTTATATCTGCATACTTGGATACATCAAAATCAAAAAATGATGACTCATAGGGTATATCAGTTGTTATGGTTTTCACGACTACCACGGCAACAGAGCCATCCTTGTTAAAGACCTCTACTTGCTTGACTTCGTTTGATGAAGTATGGATCATCAATCTGATCTTGGCATAGTCGCTAAATTCATCAGTAGGTATGAGCTCGATGAAGGTGTTAGAACCTTTCTTATCACTTATCTGATATTTATGACCACCGTCTTTATACTGACGGATGATGCCTACAGGTGAAACAAAATAATCTTCAGATTCTTCTGGGTCGTAATCATTGATCTGTACTTCGTTTTTTGAAGGTATATATACCCAGATATCATCTCCATCTTGATAGATCTTTTGCTCTTCGTTTTCAAAGAACCACTTGCCATCAGACTCGACTACTTTTGATTCGTATGTGATAGGATCTTCTTCTGGATACTGCAATATGATATCAAAGTCAATGGTGATGCTCTGGGCCGCATCATAGTCTTCCATTACCTTATCGAGGATTTTAGCAGCCTTCTTATCCTGAGCTTGCAAACTCACACCC
>CAYYBR010000019.1:0-28507 GCA_964470035.1 uncultured Saprospiraceae bacterium | reverse complement strand
GTGTCTGCTGCTAATATCAATCACGCTAGCCTCTCACCTAATGGAAAGAGAGCCATCGTGGAGTTTAGAGGAGAGGTCGTAACGATACCCAAAGAGCATGGATCATCGAGGTCGCTGACTTCTAGCTCTAGGGCTGCTGATAGGGCACCGATCTGGAGTCCAAAGGGAGATCAAGTAGCTTGGTTTAGTGATGAGTCTGGAGAGTATCAACTGGTCGTAGCTGATCAGTATGGAAAAGTGCAAAAGAATCTTGTGGTTCCTTCCAACACGTACTACTTCCAGCCAGACTGGTCAGCAGACGGCAAGAAGATAGCTTTTACAGACACTCATTATAATATCTGGTATGTTGATATATCTAGTGGCATATTTACGAAAGTAGATACAGATGGATATGCTCATCCTAACAGGTCTATGAATCCTGTTTGGTCCCCTGATAGCCGTTACATCACATATGCCAAGCAACAAATAAGTCACTTCAAGGCAATATTTATTTATGATACTGAGACGTCTACTATCCATCAGATCTCAGATTCTCTTGCGGATGCGATTGACCCGGTATTCGACCAGTCCGGTGAGTATCTTTATTTTTTGGCGAGCACGGATTATGGTCTTAGTTCTGGATGGCTTGATATGAGTTCATATGATCCAGACCTGTCTCGAACGCTCTATGTAGCAGTACTCCAGGCCGACGGCAAGTCACCCTTTCTGCCCGCAAGCGATGAAGAAGATATAGATGAAAAAGAAGAGAAGGCTGACGAAGAAAGTGAAGAAAGCTCTTCTAAAACTATTGACTTTGATGGTATTGTAGATAGAGTAGTAGCTGCTCCTAGTGCAACGGGTTCATACGCTGGCCTCGAAAGGGCTCCTGCTGGAAAGGTAGTCGTGTTAGATGGTGACCAAGGAACTCCTGCTGCTAAAATCTATAATACTAAAGAGACTAAGTTGGATGATTTTGTCTCATCACTAAGGTACTTTGTTACAAGTAACGATGGTGCGCATGCACTGTACCGTCAGGGCAATACATGGGCTATATCTGCTATATCAGGAAAGCCAGATCCTTCTAAAGACAAACTCGAAATCGATCACCAGATATTGATCAATCCTCAAGAAGAGTATCATCAGATATTTAAAGAGGGGTGGAGGTTTATGCGAGATTTCTTGTACGTAGATAATGTCCATGGCGCTCCTTGGGATAAGGTGTGGGAGTGGTATGCACCATGGATAGATCATGTGCGTCATAGGACTGATCTTAACTATGTAGTAGATATCATGAGTGGGGAGGTCGCTATAGGCCATTCGTATGTATCGGGTGGAGATTTTCCAGATATTGACGATGTAGGTGTAGGGTTGCTCGGGGCAGATTATGAGATAGACGCTACAGGATATAGGATATCCAAAATCTACAGTGGCGAACAATGGAATCCAGCGACTTATGCTCCGCTTGCTGCCGTGGGACTAGATATAAAAGAAGGAGACTACATCACTGCTGTTAATGGCTATGAGCTTACTAGAGAAGATAACATATATCGAGTGATGGAAGGTCTTGAAGGAGAGCATGTCCGTCTATCGATCAAGCCATCTAGTGGAGGAGAAATCGCCACTCATCTTGTGAAGACTGTTGGTAGTGAAAGAGGGCTCAGGACTATAGACTGGATGGAGGAGAACAGGAGGAAGGTAGACGAGATGTCCAATGGAGAACTAGCTTATGTATGGGTGCCTAATACAAGCGGAAACGGCTTTTCTAATTTTAATAGGTATTATTTCTCACAACAGGATAAAAAAGGCGTGATCATCGATGAGCGCAATAATGGTGGTGGATCAGCCGCCGATTATATGATAGATGTACTGTCCCGGGAGCCTATAGGATATTTTAATAGTAAGGCTGGGGATCATCGCCCATGGACTACACCGATAGCCGGCATTTGGGGCCCAAAAGTTATGATCATCAATGAGCGCGCAGGATCTGGAGGCGATCTTTTGCCCTATATGTTCAAGGAGAAAGAGTTAGGTACACTTGTAGGTACAAAGACCTGGGGCGGATTAGTCGGCACCTGGGATACACCTAGGTTTATAGACGGAGGAAGGATGGTAGCTCCACGAGGTGGCTTCTATAATTTAGATGGAGAGTGGGATGTCGAAGGAAAGGGCATAGCACCGGATATAGAAGTGATTATGGATCCCGAATTCGTGCTACAAGGAAGAGACCCACAGTTGGAGGCGGCAGTGAAAGAAGCTTTGAGGTTACTAGAATCTGAGCGCTATGAACTACAACCTGAGCCGCCAGCACCGATCAGATCGAAGCGGCCTGCGGGATGGGATAAAGAGAGGTAAAAGACCTAGTGATTAGAACATGACTTTAGATCAGTGGAAAAGTAAAGGCCATTACACAACCGTTCAAGGCCATCAGATATTCACACAAGAAGAGGGGAAAGGGGAGACAGTTTTACTGATCCATGGGTTTCCTACGGCTTCATGGGACTGGTGGCAGATGTGGGCGAAACTAGCTTCTCAGTATCATGTCTTAGCACTGGATATGCTAGGTTTTGGGTTTTCTGATAAACCCAAAAAGCGAAAGTACAGTATACTAGAACAGGCTGATATAATCGAAGCATTTCTAGATCAGAAGGGCGTCAATAAAGCAAAAATCTTGTGCCACGACTATGGAGATACCGTAGCACAAGAGCTACTCGCAAGACACGAGGATAGGGTAGGCAACCAAACTCGTGGGGTACATATCGAGTCACTTTGCTTTTTGAATGGTGGATTATTTCCAGAGACACATCGAGCTTTGTTGATTCAGAAACTATTGATGAGTCCTGTGGGGTGGATTATCTCAAGAGTATTCAGTCGAAAGAAGCTCGGAGAGAGTTTCAAAAAAGTTTTTGGTCCGAACACCCAACCCACGGAAAGCGAGCTTGACGAGTTTTGGTCATTGATTACTTATAACAAAGGTAATCGTATCATCCACAAGCTGATCTGGTATATGCAAGACCGGATTGATAACAGAGAGAGATGGGTAAGTGCCATGCAAAAAACCGAAGTGCCACTGAGGGTGATAGATGGGGTAGTTGATCCTGTATCTGGTATTCATATGACAGAGAGATACAGGGAGCTTATACCAAATCCCGATGTCGTCTTACTTGAAGAGATCGGTCACTTTCCACTTGTAGAAGCTCCAGAAGAAACACTTCATCACTATCTAGATTTTATAAAGAAAGTCTCTTGATTTGGTTGTGATCATCGCTTGTTACGACCGCCTTGATAGTTGTTTTTCTTGTTTTTTTTCTTGCGCGGAGGTCTGCCGTCATTAGACTCATTTCGTCTGTCATTTCTGTCCTTGCGCCAATCGGAGTTTTTAGATTTATTTTTTGATTGAGAAGCGCCTTCTGTTTTTTTGCCGTCTCTTTTCTTGTCTCCTTTAGGCTGGTCATTACCAGATCTATTTTTCTTCTTGCCAGAGTTATTTCTTTTGTCACCTGACTTCTTTTTCTTTCTGCTTTCAAAGAAGGCGTTTCTTCTTTCTTGTTTTTGTCGGTTCCAATCTTTCTTCTCCTGAGCACTCATCGGCTTCGTGGTGGAGGGGTAAGGATGCTCATTCACGACAGTGATAGAGTTCTTGACTAGCTTGTTGATCTGTCTCAAGAATCCAAGTTCTTCGGGCTCACATAGAGAGATAGCCATGCCATCTTCACCCGCACGTCCCGATCTTCCTATACGATGAACGTAGCTCTCTGGTTCATTGGGCAAATCAAAATTGACCACGCACCCAAGCTTTGCGATGTCGATACCACGTGCTGCTATATCTGTAGCTACTAGGATATCTACCCTGTTATCTTTGAAGTTTTTAAGTGACTTTTGGCGTTGGGCTTGTGACTTGTTGCCGTGGATGCTGGCTACGCGATAGTCTAACTTGCCCAGCCTGCGAGCTAACTTATCTGCTCCATGTTTGGTACGAGTGAATACAAGAACTTGATGGAGTCCCTTCTCCTCGATAATATGGTGGAGGAGTTCCACTTTCTTCTGTCGATCTGTATGATATACGTACTGATCTACAGTATCGGCAGTATTAGTCTTGGATAGTACTTCTACCTTTTTAGGTTGATGAAGTATGCTCCTAGATAGTTGGAGGATATTATCTGGCATCGTCGCCGAGAAGAAGAGCGATTGCCTTTCTTCAGGAAGTAATTTGACAAGTCTTTTGATATCGTGGATGAATCCCATGTCAAGCATGCGATCGGCCTCGTCAAGCACGAAAATTTTGAGATCCTGTAGATCTACATACCCTTGATTGATCAGATCTAGCAGACGTCCTGGAGTGGCCACTAAGATGTGCACTCCTTTTTCTAACTCGCGGACTTGCTTGTGTTGTTTGACACCACCATATATAGCTGTATGTCTTATGTCAGTATACTTGCTGTACTCCTTAAGATTATCATCGATCTGTATAGCCAACTCTCGTGTAGGAGTTAAGATCAATGCTCTGATATATCTATACTTTAGATTTGGAGCATCAAAGGTCTGTATGATCTCTATGATAGGTAGGGTGAAAGCAGCTGTCTTTCCTGTCCCTGTCTGAGCGATACCAAGTAGGTCATTTTGCTCAAGTACAAGTGGTATAGCTTGTGCTTGTATCGGGGTAGGCTCTTCATAGCCTTTGGCTTTTAAAGCCTTTAGTATAGAGGCAGATAGCCCTAATTCGTTAAAGTGCATCGATCGCGTAGTTTATCGCTCCTGCCACATGATTTTCTAAGGATCTATGCCTTCTGACGGAAGAGAATTCTATTCTAAAAGCGGGCAAAGGTAGTCTTTCCTATGGTGGTATGTTCTTAATGCTACATTTGTATTTTTCTCACTTCATATCTATGAATCTCAGCTTAATCCAATCGTCTATCTTATCCTACAAAAAGTCACTCAGCAATAGGGCTGAGATCTGGGACTTATGCAGAGACATATCTGATCTCCATACCTCCTGGTGGGCAAGTATAGATGCTGTCACCATGGAGTATGCTAAACTTTATGGACCATATGTCGCGAAGTGGTGGCCACATCATCGCAATGCCGTAAAGAGAATAGAACAATACATAGAGACGTCGGACGATTTTGTAAGATCGATGTTTGATGATCTCTTATCTGAACAAAAGGATATATCAGGCCGAGTAGGTCGATTTATCCACCACTGTGATACACTTTTTAAGCACGACCGGCGTCAGACCGTTTTGGCCTTGGACCACGGTCACAGTGATAAGCAACTCATCTTTTTATACTTGTCGACCTTAGTACCGGCTAACTACATGCCATATGATTTTAAGGCGATGAGTTTGTTCTTGACTAAAGTGGGCAGTAAGGCCGCATTAGTTGAGTCTGATACAGATAGATATGTGAAAGTCTCCAGATCCTTATGCAAGTTCATGAGAAAAGATCCTGACTTGACTCGACTCATTGAGGATCAAGTCGACATACACAAGACTACCGAAGATGTCTATTGGATGATGATGACTTATATGATGATGTGTCAGAAGTCATAGAAGGTGCGCAGCTCGCATTACTCGTATATCCCTGTTCCTTTTTCTCCCATATAGGCTGTCCAACTCTTATGTTCTGATAATTTAGCATTCAACTCTAGATGGCTGATCTGTATACCATAGTACGAGTAGATGTCATTGTAATTTCCCTGAAGACAGACAACCAGATCTAGTTGATCATCTCCATCGAGATCTCCTATCCATGGTGTAGATCCTATGTTTTTAGCACTGCGAGTAGGATATATGATTTCCTTTTTATGAGTAGCATGGCTATACATTTCCATGCTGAACTTGGTCATGCCCAGATAGATCCCAGTGCAGTTATGATCGTTGATACTATAGATGAACTCTGACTTTCCATCACTATCTATATCATAAGATATAGCACTCGAAAAGCCTACACACCCACTTGTGTCCTGATAGAGAGCTTCGCCTGAAGCTCCATCTATGAGCACCTGTATAGATCCGATACTTTTAGGCCAAGCCCCCATCGTATACTGCGAGAAAAAATCAGGGATGCCATCGCCAGTGGCGTCTCCTGGGGTGGGAGAGCAATTAAGTTCTGTATTATCTAGACCATATGACCAGAGCGGTTGGTCCGATGCACCATCGATGGCCACCATCTCACCTCCATGCCAGTTAGCGATGATATCCATCTGGCCATCACCAGTAAGGTCAGCCAGACAGACAGGTGCGATGAACCCATGTCCCTCACGACTTGCGAGCACTTTCGAATCAGAAATATCACTCTTCAGAAGATCGCTAAGAGTAGTCCTATACAGATGCCCACTCATCGTCTCTCCTCCACTACCGTAAATGATAAAAGTCTGCTGTCTCTCTTGATCTTCATATACTACAGGTGACATATAGGTCTCTTGGCCATCAGGCATAGTATCGACTGCTATGATATCTCCATTAGCCCCATCGAGGATGCCGATGACACCGGGGTATCTATCCAAGCCGTCTTTTCTATAGGCTCTGATATTACCTCCATTGGACACTAGGAGTTCTGGTATGTTATCATCATTGATGTCCCTTAAGAGCTGTGGGCTGAAAAAATTAAATCTCATATATCCCTTTGCGTCGTAGTCATTGTGCTTGATCTGAAAAGACCAAATCTCAGAGCCGTCTTTCCCATTGATCACTTTGAATTGTGACTGACGACCACCTATTATGACATCTTCTACTTCATCGCCATTCATATCTGAGAAGATAGCAGTCCCTACCATCTGATCTCTGCCAGGGTGGGACCACAGTGTGGACCCATCCGCTCCCGATATAGCGACAACTGCCGAATCAGATTCTTCAAACTCATTTAGCCCCGCTCCGATCACTATATCGAGGATGTCATCATCATTGAGATCGACGCACTTGATGGACGAGAAAGTACCTAAGGTTTTGAAGGTGGCCCTCCAGGACTCTTTCACCTCTATGTGATCAGACTGACAGCCAAGTATACCAAGTACAGCAGCCAATGCGAGCACCCTTATTATCAAATACCTAACTTCACTCATCACCCCAAAAGTAGTCCATTAGATAAGCAGCATATGCAATGACATCCAGATTAAATTACGACAAACCAGCCTATTCTAATCCAAATTCTACTGGCTAACGAGTCCTCTCCAAAGTCGCTTATTCTGCTATCTAGCCCAAACTCGAGTTTGTTATCATTACTAAATTTGTGCCCGAGTGCGATATTTAGGGCTATTTCTAGGTCATAGCCATCCTGATAGGCATTCGTGTATTGATTTTGAATCTTTACATAATACTCCGAAGGATCTATGGAGTCTCCATTCAATGGGAAAAGGCTACTTAGTCGATAGCGTAGTCGTACTTGGGTAGGATTCACTGGCGAATATGTTTGGTCGAATACCATCCTATGAGCCAATCTAATGCGACTATTACTTACATATGTATACTGTTGTGTTGTACGATGTATAAAATCACCACTATCAAATCTCATCACATATCCGCCAGCTAGAATGCCACTCAGACCGACTTTCTTTGAAAGAACTATGGATATGTCCGTTCTATCATAAGTAGTATTGAAGGCATTGTCGCGATACAGAGTTTGTCGAGACTCTAAACCCAGATTAAGCTTGTAGCCTGCACTGAGTTTTTTATTCAAGTTTATAGAAGGTTGACTTCCCAATCGAAAGCTACCTTGAGCATATCCAGAGGAAGCATATAGGAGAAGAGAAAGTATCAGTGTGGTCCTAATACTCAAGATGATCTGTGTTGTTTTCGATGATTTCAAGCTCGCTGAGCTTAGTGCCTTCCTCATCAAATAAGAATTCGTAAAGTCTAAACTCACTGCCTTTCTTGACCTTTACTTCGATCTCATAGTTGATAGTAGTACCTGGAGTGCGCTGTCCGCTTGTTATAGTGTTCTTGAGATCAAGTGGCGAGCCGGTGTATTGGATTTGCACTTTGCAGATTCTATGTTTAGAAAAGTTGTTTTGACAATATTGACTGATGTTGCTGCGTACATCACTCTTTATTTCTTTCATGTCGATAGTAACCTCCACGTCCTCGATCTGTCCATCGACAGAAAACTCGACACTATATCGTTTAGATCGATGTTTGGTTTTTGCTTCATATGATCGCCGGTTGAGTCCCGTCTCTTCGAACCACTTGATCTTACCATTAAAACCAAGACTATCGACAAAGGCTTTGGCTGAAGGAGGTACAGCGCTCTCCTTTATCCTTTCTTCTTTTTCATACTTTGATTGGGAGAAGAGGACTGTAGATATTAGGAGGGCGCATATGATAGCTGTACACTTTCGCATTTTTCAAACCAAGATTTACTGGATTAGAAGATCTTTTTTATTGTTTATGATTCGTGACTCTTTGGTAGTAGAAAAATCTACAGGTAAAAGCCAGTGATCAATCCATAGGGTGTTGATAGACTCGACCTTATTCATAAGTGTTACTGTATGGGTTCATGAATCCTCATATCGTCAGTCTATTTCTAATATGTTCAATCCGCTATTCAAGAACATCTCATTGTACTTATCAAACATGCTAGCAATCCGATCATGCTCCTTCTTGGCTATATTATATTCCGAAGTGAGATCCGCTAACCTTTGTTTCATGCCATCAGTCACGGTTGGAATCATGCCGCCCATACGCCCCATGAGATTTAGAAGTTCTGAAGATAACTTGTTAGGGAAGTTGATGACATCTTGAAATGTCTTCTGGTCGGGCTGTACGATCGTTCTTTCCCAAGTGCTAATCGCTTTCGAGATCGCTTCTCCACTCTTCATAAGGTCTACTGCTGATTGGTTTTCTTCAAACATGCCCGAAAGGGTAGAGATGCGATTTTTCATCTTGTTCATATTAGCTGCCGAAGCTTGTAAGTCTTTGGCCATACGCTCAGTTGAGGTCAGGTATTCATACTGTGTTTGATATTCTGAGGTTGGAATCTCTACGCGCGGATCGGCGAGTAGGTCAGCATTCACCTTCTCAGTGTAATCACCCGATGTTAGCCTAAGCTGGTAGGTGCCAGGAGGAACCATCGCACCGTTATATCCTCCGAATAAAAAGATGCCATTGATTCCTTCAACGCCGGCTCTTCTCATATCCCAGCTAAAGCGATTGACACCTTTCTTAGTTGATAAAGTTTTGACTTTTGGAGGCCCTCCAGGGTAGGGTTTAGATGCCTTTTCTGGCTTGCTAGAGTAGGTCCTGATGATGTCTCCTGCATCATCCATTATATCAAGAGTAAGTGCAAGACTATCTGGCCAATCAGCAGGGACAAAGTAGTCGATGATGATTCCTTCGGGAGGGTTTTTACCGAGATTGGCATCACCTCGCCCACGAGTGCTTATGCGATAAGAAGGCTTGGGGGTAAATAGAACAGGAGTCGCTTGATTAGCTACATCAGAAGTCCCAGTCTGTAGTGTGCTTAGATCATCCAGTATCCAAAATGAACGACCTGACGTCGCAACAATGAGATCATTATCCTGTAAGGCTAGATCTGTGATCGGACATGCAGGCATGTTGAGTCGCATGGATTTCCAACTACGACCATCGTCGTGGGAGATGTAGATGCCCGTCTCTGTGCCAGCGTAAAGCAGACCCGGTACTTTCTCATCTTCTCTAACTACGCGTACGTAGTCCTCAGCTCCGATGCCACTGACTCTTTTTTGCCAAGTTTTGCCATAATCTTCAGTTACATAGATCATCGGCGTGAAGTCATTAAACTTATACTTTGTGATAGCTGCATAAGCTTTAGCAGGATTATGTGGAGATACGTCGATAGCATTGATAAGTGCCTCTCCGATCCCAGGTGGGGTTACATCTTGCCAGTTATCACCACCATCGGTTGTGACATGGACTAGTCCACAATCACTTCCTGTCCATAAGACCTCTGACGTATGAGGTGAGGCCTCGAGATATGCTATGGTGTTGTAGACCTCACCACCAGCTGCTTCATTGGTATATGGAACACCACCGGGTCCTTGCTTTTCTTTGTCATTTCTTGTTAAGTCAGGACTCAGCTCAGTCCAAGATACGCCCCCATTATTAGTTACCAGCACATGATTACCGGCATGATAGATGGTGTTAGGGTCTTGAGGAGAGGCCACGATAGGGGCATTCCAATTAAAGCGATACTTGCGATCACTTGGTGTCCAGCCAAGACCTATAACAGGATATGCCATGATGTCTGTGGTTTCTTTAGTGGCTCGATCCATCACACTGATATTTCCTTGGTAGCAACCTCCGTAGATCTGCGTTGGATTATCACGATCAAATGCGACAAAGGCACTTTCACATCCCGGTCCATTGAACCAATCCTTCCAGCTTATACCTGGCGAAGATGTCCGACTCGCAGTGACGATAGAAGAATTGTCTTGCTGACCGCCATATATGTTATAAGGGAAGACATTGTCAGTGATAACTCGATAAAACTGGATAGTAGGTTGATTCTGTTGCGATGACCAAGTGACACCTTGGTTAAAAGTCACACATGCACCTCCGTCATTTGACAGGATTATATTTTTTGTATTGTCTGGATTGATCCACAAGTGATGCTGGTCTCCATGTGGGTTACGTACAGTCTTAAAGGACTTGCCACCGTCTGTTGATTTGAGCATCGGTGCGTTAAGTACATAGACTAGGTCTTCATCCTGAGGATCCGCAAATATCTCTATGTAGTACCACGCTCGAGCCACAGTTACTCTATCCTTAGTGGTCTGCTTCCAAGTCTTACCGCCATCATCTGATCGATAGACGCCGGCTTTTTCGCCTTCGGCTTCTATATTGGCATAGACGACTTGAGGGTTGGCCCCCGAGATGTCTACGGCCGACTTACCTATCTTTTCAGGTAGTCCTCCTCTGACTTTCGACCAGTTATTACCTCCATCTTCACTTACGTAAATATTTGACCCAGCACCTCCACTGCGCACTTGCCATGGATATCTTCTATGGTCCCACATGCTCGCCATCAGCTTGAGGGGATTAGAAGGATCCATCGTCAGATCAGCGGCGCCGGTAGTAGCATCTACATACAATATCTTCTCCCATGAAGCCCCGCCATCGATAGATCTGTATACGCCGCGCTCTTCGCTATCTCCATGCACAGCACCTTGGACAGCGACATAAACGACATCATGATCTGTAGGGTGGATCCTAATCTCGGCGATATGCCGCGACGCAGGTAGACCCATATGGTGCCATGTCACTCCTGCATCGAGGGACTTATATACTCCATCACCATGTGAGGTCATGACACCTCTGACAGGATGCTCGCCCATACCGACATATATGACATTCGGATTACTCTTAGCTACGGCTATAGCTCCTACGCTCCCAGTATTGAGTTGGCCATCTGAGATGTTATTCCACGTTGTACCTGCATCTGTTGTCTTCCAGATTCCTCCACCTGTACTGCCCATATAATAAGTGAGCGGATCGCCGATGACACCAGATGAAGCAACGCTCCTCCCTCCTCTGAAAGGACCGATGTTACGATACTCTAATCCTTGATAGAGACTATCGGGGGTGTCATGCCACTCAGATACTGGTTGAGAATAAACATTTACGGAAGTGAAAAAGCCAAGGCATAGAAAAGCCAATAGCATCAGGGTATGAAGAGGTGCGCTCACGTTGATTTGATTTTACTATCGAAATATAGCGATAATCATCTGAGAACCGGTTTAGTCTTTATCCCATAACAAGGCGAAGGAAAATCTTATGCAGTAAAGAAGGAAGCTGATTTTATAAGGAAACTGCCAGATAAGACGCAAGCCTTCATATAAGACTATACCTACAAGATGGAAATATAGCAGAGGTGAAGGTCTCGCCACGATGTATTTTGTGCGATAGTCACTCCTGGCATCTACTATGAGATCGGCGATGCCCATGAGCATGCAAAGTCTAGAAAAAAATCCTGCAAAGGGATGATCTGGCGATACTTGCATCACTGCTAAGGGAAGTTCGGAGGTCGCATAGCCCTCTTTTTGAACTAGTTGGATGAGTGCTTTGCGATGAGGAGTATGTCTTTTTTCTTCTGTATATCTGAATATGCGAGAAGCCGCTTTCGCAAATCTCGACTGTATGCCAAGATCTTGAACGATCTGCTTCAGTATAGTGATGTTCTTCTCAAGCTTGGCAGATGCTAGGGGATGACTCCAGATAGTCCCTTTTTGTCGGAGTGACTCCTTGATGGAAGTAGTAAGAAGGTCTCTCTCTTCCTTATGAGGCATCTCATCTATATATTGATCGACTACATCGATGCTGAGTATGAGATGATCTAGTTTTAGCTTTTGCTCCTTTGTCATCACTATCTTATATGGATCTGTTAAGACAGAAAACTCGTCGCTCAATTTTTTATAAATAGGTCTGACATTGTGCCAATCCACTGGGGGTAAGGACGAAGAAGAAGCAGGATGCTTGGCACTCATATAAGAAGTACTATCCTTCTATGGATTAGTTCTGGTCAAAGATGACGTTAACCAGTTGTTCACTTTTGGTATCTCGTAACTCCATTGTTTATCTCCACCCAATACCCGTCTGGGTCTTGGATGTAAACCTGCTCGATGTTGTCAGGCCGTTTAGCTTTGCGATTTAGCTGTCCTATCCAATCATAGAAGTCTATGCCTAACCTTCTGAGATGTAAGGTGAAAAGATCGATGTCTGCTGTTGTTAGAGCCAGGTGCACACCTTTCGGTATCTGCAGTTGAAGATCATCTACTTGGATGATGTGTAGCTCTTGTCCAGCACCAAGATCAAACCAACGGATATGCTCCTGATCCGTGCCATCATAAATCTCTTTCAGATTGAACACTTGTTGATAAAAAGCGACGCTTCTATCAAGGCTCTCAACATTAATAGCAAAATGGTCGATCGTGAATTGCTGTTGTTGATCCTGCGAATATCCAAGAGAAATCTTGCACAAAACCAAACCTATAATAATCATGTATCTCATCAAGACTCAATATAGCTATAGAGATTATAATTATCAGGTTCTAGAGTAGCAATAGGTGTACCTTGCGATGCTTTATGAGCGAGGTAAAAAAGGCAAATCTTACTAATGAAATCCTAGAAGCAAGTATCTGGAAGCTGATCCGTAAGTTTTCCCTCCCAGCTATCATTGGGATGTCTATCAATGGTATTAATGCATTTTTTGATGGCCTTTTTGTAGGGCAATTCGTTGGTGAGAGTGCTGTGGCTGCTATATCTCTTGCCTTTCCTTTAACATTTATCACTGGAGGCATATCGGCCATGATAGGAGTAGGGGGTGCGGCTTTGCTGAGCCAAGCGATAGGTGCTGGCGACGATAAGATGCAGCGCAGTATACTGGGCCTATGCACGGGGATATCGATTATCAGCTCGATCTTATTGATGATCTTTGGTATAGTGTTCGCCCCTGAGATGATAGGTCTTTTGGGAGGTGAAGGAGAGATACTAGAGCAAGGTGTGCTCTACTATCGGATAACGCTCATAGGAGCGTTCTTTCGGATACATGGAGTTGTACTCAACATGCTGATAAGAGCAGAAGGAAAAGTGGCACTTGCGATGTATATGTCGATGTCTGCTGCACTCATCAATATAGGTCTGAATTTCACCTTTATGGGTATACTGGATCTCGGTATCAGTGGAGCTGCTTGGGCTACTGTGACTTCCATGGCTATCCTTACCATCATGGGATATATATACTACTTGATGGGGCAAGCAAATTATGAAGTATCAGCATTTTCGATAGCCTTTGACAGGGTAGTGTCTAAACCACTGCTGTCGATAGGTATCTCTGCAGCCATGCTACAGCTGATGTTTTTTGTTCAGCAGTCTATCGTCTTTCTCTTAATAAAAAAATACGGTTCGGATTGGGACATAGCTTTTATGGGCACATGCTACAGGGTCATGTTACTGATGGTGTTTCCAAGCTTTGGCTTTGCAATTGCCTTTCAGCCTGTTGCAGGTATCAACTATGGAGCAAAGATCTATGATAGGGTAAGAGAGAGTTTCTCAAAGTTCTTGATTGTTGCAACGATTTCGATGGTCGTCCCGTGGGCGATAGTGATGATGATGCCTCAAGTCGTGATTGGTTGGGTCTTACCAGATGCAACGATCTCCGCTCAAGACATATTTAACTTTAGGATGTTCGTAGCAACCTTACCTCTCTTTCCGTGCTTTTTTATTGGAACTACCTTATTTCAAGCCGTTGGTAAGGCTCGTATAGCGGGATTACTTACTGTTGCTAGAGATGTGATTTTCTTTCTACCTGCGGCCCTGTTGCTTCCTATGTATCTAGGAGTAGCCGGTATCTACTATACAGGTATCCCGATTAATATTATATCGGTGAGTATAGCATTTGTTATAATTAAGAAGACGTTTGATGAGTGGCAGGCCATGACTTCATCTGGTCCAAAGTCTATTGCATAGCTGAGATGTATATCCCTGACTGACTAGTATTAATTATGTCTTGGCCGGTAAAACCTTAGTCTCAACTTTGCCAAACCCAATTCTCTTCCCATCTATTTCTGCATAACCTCTCATCGTAACTGTGTCATGGTCTGCTATGAATGCTCTCGTGCTGCCATCATGCATACTGACTGGTTTCGATCCTGCCCAAGCAATTTCTAACATAGAACCATAAGAATCTTCATCCTTACCAGAGATCGTTCCTGAGCCCATCATGTCACCGACCTTTACATTGCATCCATTGATAGTATGATGTGCTAGCTGTTGCATCATACTCCAGTACATATATTTAAAATTAGACTTGCTCACGACCTGCTCGGAGCTCCCATCTGGGGTGATGCTAACCTCAAGATTGATGTCATAGTTTTCAGCAAGATTAGATTGTAGATAAGGAAGTACATGGGGTTCTTGAGTCGGTCCTTTCACTCTGAATGGCTCAAGCGCCTCCATAGTGACAACCCAAGGAGAGATGGATGATGCAAAACTCTTACCCAAAAATGGACCGAGTGGCACGTATTCCCACTTTTGAATATCGCGCGCAGACCAATCATTAAAGAGTACCATACCAAAGATATGATCTGGGGCATCTGCGATACTTATAGCATCTCCAAGATTGGTAGCTTTCCCGATTATAAACGCTGTCTCTAACTCAAAATCTAGTCTGCCCGAAGCTTGGTAGACAGGTTGACTTTGTCCATTAGGTAAAACTTGGCCTTTGGGTCGATGAATCTCTTGCCCACTTACGATGATAGAAGAGGCTCTACCATGATAGCCCACAGGAAGGTGTCTCCAATTAGGAAGGAGCGCGTTTTCAGGATCGCGAAACATCATTCCAATATTGGTAGCATGTTCTATGCTCGAATAGAAATCAGTATAGTCTCCCACTTCTACAGGTAAGTGCATCTGTGCCTCTTCCTGATCTATAAATAGCTCAGGTTTGCCTGCTAAAGGAGACATATCGTCTCGGATCCAAGCTTGAATATTTTTTCTTACTTGAGAGGTGATCGGCTTGCCGAGGGTTATGAAGTCATTGAGCGAGGACCTACTAAAAACTGTAGTATCGAAATCAAAAACCCCTAGTTCTGCAACTGCTACTAAGTCTAGAATTTGATTACCTATAGCAACTCCAACTCTTATGCTTCTTTCAGCAGTAGAGAATACACCAAATGGTATGTTATGAATCGAAAAGTCAGAGTCCTTTGGGATGGTTATGATCATAAGTTGGTTATTATATCGACTAAGTTTTGATTTAGTGAGCGATCCAAGATTTATAATATTTGCCATCATCAATTTTCATGGCATTTTCGGTGATCATCAAAGGTTTGAAAGTATCAATCATAACTGCTAATTCTGCGGTTTCTTTCTGTCCGATACTGGCCTCATAAGTGCCGGGATGTGGTCCATGAGGTATACCCGAAGGATGCAGTGATATATGACCTGGTGCTATGTTAGTCCTACTCATAAAATCTCCATCTACATAATATAACATCTCATCAGAATCAATATTGGAGTGATTATATGGGGCTGGGATCGACTTTGGATGGTAGTCATAAAGGCGAGGGCAAAAAGAACAGATTACAAAGGCTTTGGCTTCAAAAGTTTGATGAACAGGAGGTGGCTGATGCACACGCCCCGTGATAGGCTCAAAGTTATGGATAGAAAATCCATACGGATAGTTATATCCATCCCAGCCAACGACATCAAAAGGATGTGAGGCATAAAGCATATCATGTATAGTGTTCTGTTTTTTGATTTTGATGATAAAGTCGCCAGCTTCGTCATGAGTCTCAAGATGCTCGGGAAGCTTGTAATCCCTCTCACAGTAGGGTGAATGTTCTAAGAGCTGCCCAAACCAATTACGATATCGTTTAGGTGTATAAATGGGATGAAAAGACTCTGCATATAGTATCCTATTGTCTGATGTTTCAAATTCTATCTGATAGATCATACCTCTAGGGATGATCAGATAATCGCCATACTCAAATCTAATGTTGCCCACTAAAGTCTTTAAGGTGCCACTGCCCTTATGGATAAATAGCATTTCATCAGCATCAGCATTTTTATAAAAGTACTCAGTCATCGACTTTTTAGGTGCCGCAAGACCGATGTGTATATCGCTATTGACCATCAGAGGTTCTCTCGCTTCAAGAAAATCATCCTTTGGGGTAACGTCAAAACCGATTAGCTTTCGACTTGTGATATTTTTTTCTACAGCTATCTTGGGCGAGACATCCTTTTGCCCTATGATATTCTTAACCATTGTGGGTCGCTGGACATGATAAAGGAGTGATGACATACCATCAAATCCTATGGTGCCAAACAATTGTTCGTAGTACAAAGACCCATCCTTTTTTTCGAATTGTGTATGTCTTTTAGGAGGGATCTTTCCGAGTCTGTGATAGATTGGCATATGACGTATATTTTTATATCGATCCTAAAGACTAAGTTATAGCTCTCGTTTAACTTTTGTGTGTTGAGTTACACATATTGCCAAGCCCACCATATTAGTAGAAACTGAAGTGGAATCCTTAGCCACAAAAACCAACGGGGTATCTTCTTGCTGGTTTCTTTAGACGTCAACATGTAGATGTTAGCTGGAAATACCGCTATAAGTAAAGCGATTATGCCCCAAGCTGCCATCGATCGAGTGGAGGGGATGAGTAATCCTATGCCACCGAGCACTTCTGCGACGCCTACTATAACATTGATTTCTTTTTTCCACTTTTTGATCCAAGGTGGAGTTATCTTATAGTAGAACCTTGGACGTTTATAGTGAGTGTAGCCAGCGTAGATAAAGAAGCAAGCTAAGATTATAAGAAGTATCCAATACAGTATCTCCATCACGCCAAGATACAGAATGTCTGTTGAGGTATATTCATAAAAAAAAAGGCCTGCTAACAAGTCAGCAGGCCCTTAGGTAAAATGTATGGTAGATCGTTAGAGAACTCTAACGTTTACTGCATTCAATCCTTTTTTGCCCTCTTCAGTATCATAAGAGACATTGTCTCCTTCTCTGATAGTGACGCCATTTAATCCAGAGATGTGGACAAATATGTCTTTACCTCCGTCATCTGGTGTAATGAAACCAAAACCTTTGCCTTCATTAAAAAATTTAACTGTACCGTTACTCATTTTAAAAATAGTATTGTTTAATAACGTCTGATCAAAAGCATAATGATCAGAACGAAGACGCAAGTTACAATTTATTGGCGTTATATGCCATATAATCTTTTCAGAGCTCTGAGATTATTGCTTTTCTGAACTATTAGTCCTCTATCAAGATAGTATTGAGATATGGTCTAGCGATATAATGTTAATGCGTCTTGTGGTAATCAGGCGATAGTTTCTATCTTGAATACAGTTGAAGTTTGATGTACCACAGCATCTAGATGGAGTTAAACAAAAAGCAGTATACCTGTATCATAATTGGAACTGGATTCTCAGGAGTTGCCATGGGCATAAAGCTCAAAGAACTTGGTATTCATGACTTTGTACTCCTTGAAAAAGCTGATGATATAGGAGGGACTTGGCGAGAAAATACCTACCCTGGTGCAGAGTGTGATATACCTTCAGCTCTATATAGTTATTCGTTTGAGCCCTATCCGGACTGGGAGTATAAGTGGTCGATGCAGGGCCAGATCCTTAGTTATATACAATATGTAGCCCACAAGCATGACTTACGACCTCATATTCATTTTGAAAAAGAAATGACAAGTGCATCATGGCAATCAGTAGAGAAGGTATGGTCACTGCAAACTAAAGATGGAAGTGAATATTCTACTCGATTCCTGGTTACTGCTATAGGTCAACTTCATCATCCTTCGACTCCTGCTTTTGATGGGGTAGAGAAGTTTTCTGGAGAGAGTTTTCACTCAGCACAATGGAACCATGACATATCCTTAGAAGGTAAGACTGTCGGTGTAATCGGCAATGCAGCAAGTGCAGTACAGTTTATCCCAGAAATAGCGAAAATAGCAGGAACCGTAAAAATCTTTCAGCGATCTGCCAACTGGATGTTACCAAAACAAGATCGGATATACAAAGACTGGGAAAAGAATCTCGTCAAAAAGCTTCCATTCTTACTGAAGTTATACCGATTCAGGATTTGGTTACTAGGAGGAGGATTATTCTTTTTGATGCAAAACAAAAACAATTGGCTCCGGAAGATCTACCAGAAGAAATCTATCAGTTTCATCAACGAACACATCAAAGATCCGAAGACTGTTCAACTGCTAACTCCTTTATTTCCCATGGGAGCAAAAAGAGTCTTGTTTTCTGACACGTACTATCCTGCGCTAGCACGGCCCAATGTGTCTATCATATCAGATAGCATTAAGAGGATCACTGAAGAAGGCGTAGAGGTGTCTGATAAAGAACATCACTTACTTGATGTCCTGATTTTTGCAACTGGATTTAAGTCCAACCCTTTTTTATTAGGATTGGATGTGAAAGGAGCGTCAGGTATAACTATCAGAGAAGCATGGAAGGACGGTCATGTTAACTATAAAGGGATCAGTGTCTCGGGATTCCCTAATTTCTTCATGATGTATGGACCCAATACTAATCTTGGACACAATTCTATCATACTCATGATAGAAGCTCAGGCCAAATACATAGCCAAATCAGTACATCATATGATAAAGCACGATTTGAGCAGCATCGATGTGAAAAAAGAGAGCATGCTTTCTTACTATAATAGGATCCAAGAGAGATTGAAAGAGATGATATGGGCTAACATAGATGACAGCTGGTACATATCAGTTCGTGGCGACCTTCCCAATAACTATCCTGGTAGAACTATGGAATACATACAAGAGACAAGGCAAGTCGACTTGTCGGCATATGTGTTATCCTAAGTTCGACTTCCGAACACTCGAAGTTTATCGACGAGGGATGAGCGTGTTTGGAAAAGCAACGGTACTTTCAGATCCATCTACTCCTACAGCTGCCACACCAAAGAGATAATTATCGATGATGATGCCATCTAAGATTACGTCAGTGACATCACCGACATATCGACTATACTGCCAGACTGGAGAAGTGGTGTCACGCCAATAAACTCTGTATCCTGCTACTGGTTCTGCTGGTGGATCCCAACGCAGTCGTGTAGATGGTTGTACGACGCCTCCTATCTGAAGATTCTGTGGTGGAGGAGGAGCAGAAGCAAGACTAGCTAGATTGATGATGTTAACAGCAGTGAGTTTAGCGGCGTAATCGAAGTCTACGCCTTCGATTACATCTCCATAGGAGATGCCATCCTCGACCCGGATATCTTGGTGTTGCATAACATAGTTTTCGTGAGCCTCCATGATACGTACTCCCGCAAAGCCTTCATCGTTAAAGGGTCGATGATGGCCGCCGCGGCCGAAGCGGTCGAGCCTATAGATCATCACTGGATTCATCTCTGGCATATAGTGTTGTACAGTTTTGTGGATATATCGAGCAAGCTGCCTAGAGTCTCCATCAACTTCGCCACCGTAAAAGCGCTTCCAGATTCTGCGTCTCTCATCTTCATCGGGTGGTCCTGCTTCACTAAATATCCTAAATGTGCGATTATCGATGACTCCATCGATACCATGTATGTTACCAATCATGTCATTGTTGAGGATGCCGATTACATCCCAGCCTTCTTCTTTGATCTGCTTGGCCATAATCTTACCACCAAAGAGACCTTGTTCTTCACCGGATAATCCCACGAGCACAATGCTGGATTCAAAGTCATATGCACTGAGCACTCGAGCAGCCTCGATGACGCCAGCCATACCAGAAGCATTGTCGTTTGCTCCTGGTGATTCATCGGTTGCATTGAGTGGGTCACTGATGCGTGAGTCGATATCACCAGACATTATAATATATCGGTTAGGATATAGCGTACCTCTTTTGATGGCTAACACATTGACAATGTTCGTTGTATCCGGTATACGTCTGCTTTCTCCTGGAAGTACTAGACCACTTAGATAGGATACCTCTAGACATCCTCCACACTCAGCAGATATGTCCTCCAGCTCTTTTTTGATCCATCTTCTTGCAGCCCCGATGCCTCTAGTTGCTGAGATTGTATCAGAGAGGGTATGGCGTGTACCAAAACTAACCAACTGCTCGATGTCTTTCTGAATGCGATCGGCAGATACAGCCTCAATCATCTCGTAGAGGCTTAGATTGTCACCCTGCGGTGTGGTATGTTGACCATTTGCGCAAGCGCTATAGATGATGATGGAAAGGGCCAAAAAAAGTGTACGTAGTATCATGTCTCAGTTATGTTCTAACGAATATAATATCTAATCTCTGAGGACGAGCAAAGAGACTCACTCTCAGCTCGGATTATAAAGCAAAAGGTTGATGTGTCTTTAAGAATCTCATTGGTATCAAAGTTGAGCGATCCAGATATTCTATTTTGGAAAAATCAGATTGCTACTGCTGTAAGATGAGCCGAATGTCATCACCGATGAGTATACTTGAGACACAGCATCTCTAACTTGATGTTCTTGGAGTTCGGTGAGTGGATGCATATATACCGACCAAAGAATGTTGTTAGATATGGCATACTTCGTATCAAGTGCAGTATGAAAGTTAGCTTCTAAACACTTCTGAATCTGTTGGTCTGATATCTCTGATGTCCTTGAGATAGGCGATATAAATCGCATACGATTATGAGTTGCATCCGCTAAGCATATGATTTCTACCTTATTGATGGTAAACCTCCAATGTCCTAGTGTCGCTTCGCTCACAGTGAAGACATTTTTGATGATCGTGTCTAATCCTTCTAAAGTCAATACAGATAAATAATTAGCCTTCTACGAACTCAGTGCCATAAACTTCGTCCAAGCGCACAATATAAAGATATAAAATGCATGATGTTGGAAGCATTGTGCGAGCGATAGTCGAGATTATAAGACGCTGCTAGTTTTAATTCAATCCCGACGACGATGTTGTTTCAATGTTCAGAAGCACTCATTAAGGCCTACAGACAAGTGCTAGCCAAGTTCAGCAGTGCGTACTAGCATATATAGAGAAGAAAGATTGGATTCATAGTGCTAAGAGACTAATCTCGAAAAAAAGTCTGGACATTTTTATGGAATTCCGCCCCTCCCAAGTACGTATATAAACACGGCTGTCTTTTCGATAGCAGTATACACATTTGATAATCAAAGATTTCGACCAATGATCAGTCCTATCAGCAAGCGAGAATTAGAAGTACTTCGGCTTGTAGCCTTCGAACATAATACTAAAGAAATAGCACAACAGCTATTTATCAGCGACCATACAGTCATTTCTCATAGAAAGAACCTCCTATTAAAAATGGGAGTCAGAAATACAGCTGGTCTAGTTAGAAGAGGGTTTGAGCTAGGCCATCTGACCATAAGCAGAGAATCATCATCATTTATTTCACCAATAAGTTATAAGTCAAACAATTATGCATTCAATCTTGTCAAAATTTAGGGAATCTTTAAGTAGATATACCTTGAATTGTCTTTGTGCAAACTATATGAGTTCGATACTTAGAGTAGCTCTATTATGTCCTTTGAGTATGAGTTTGCTATTCGTTTGTGCTCAAGGAAATATTGAACTTGAGCTAATCGATCAGCTGAATGCTGGTGTATCACCTGGTGAATTGTACCTAACCTCTGCTGGTAACCGACTCGTCTTTTCACACTGTGACTTGGCTACGGGAACTGAGCTATGGATATCAGATGGCACTGCTAATGGCTCAGAATTATTGCGGGATCTTAATACTGGGGAATTTGATAGCAATCCAGCTGATTTTTTCGACGCTGGAAATGGAACACTTTTCTTCTATGCCAGAACTGAAGAAACTGGGTATGAACTTTGGAAAACCTCCGGTACGTCCAGTAGTACCGAACTTGTTAAAGACATAAATCCTGGACCTGAACGGTCTAATTCCTTTTTTCATACATATCGTTCTTCATCTGCTCTTCCATCAGTTTTTCTAGGCACTCATGATGGCTTAGTATACTTGACTGCTAGAACTGAAGCAGAAGGACTAGAAGTGTGGGCTACTGGAGGCACGGCAGGAACCACCCAACTTGTTAAAGACCTAAACTTAGGTGATGGGAGTATAACAATAAGAGACTTCGCCGTAAACTCAATTGGAGCATATTTTATCGCGGACGATGGAAGTGGCGAACATTTATATCGTACTGACGGTACTTCAGCCGGGACTTTCATATTAAAAGAAGATGTAGGTAGAACTATAACAGTCCACGATGATCTTCTTTATTTTGAAGCTACTGATGCTACCTATGGAGAAGAGTTGTGGATCTCAGATGGAACATTGGGCGGCACGCAGGTCTTGAAAGATATTACAATAGATGGTTCTTCACGTATTACGGGCATATTTTCGTTTGATGCCGGTCTGCTATTTACTGCCAATGGAGACTTATGGATATCAGATGGCACTGAGAGCGGAACATTAGTAGTACTTGAGAATTCAGGTTTTTTTGATGGTGCAGAAGTAGTTGAGGTTGGAGGAGTAGCCATCTTTGAATCTGGTAGGGATATTTGGTCTACTGACGGAACATCAGCAGGGACGAAGCTACTGGTTGATCCTGGCACAGGCATTACCTTGTCTAATTACGAGGTAGGAATTTCTGTTAATGCTTTATATTTCTTTGAGGCAAATGATGGAATCTACGGCGCCGAGTTATGGGTGACTGATGGAACCTCTGGAGGGACAATGATGGTAGCTGACGTTACTCCAGGTGCGTTGGGTACAAGATTTGAAGATTGGTTCGCGGCAGGTGGGAGGATTTACTTTACTGTTCAGAACTCTATCTATGTGTCTGATGGAACACCTAGCGGTACAAGACAAATATCTGCAGTAGCAGGTGATGATATTTCGGATGTTCTCTTAGTCGAAGAATTTAATGGTTTTCTTGTCTTCTATGCCGAAGTAGAGGGATTAGGATATCAATTAATAAGAACCAATGGAACTAACAATGGCACTCAGCGAATTACAGATTGGCCTATCCGAGAGATTGGATTGATTCCTGGTGATGGGGTGATAGACTTTAATGGGTATACCTACTTTTCTTATTCTCCATTTCCTGTGGATTCTAGTTTTATCTTCAAGATGACTGAAGACACAATCATAAAGGTAGTTGAAATCTTTTCTCCCGATTTTATTCCTCGCCTAATGTTATTAGGAGTTCAGAATAACAGGCTCATTTATAGTTTCCAGGATGATGATGTATCTGTAGAAACTGAGGTCTATGCATTAGATGCTAATGACCAAAGCGTACTTCTAATAGATAACTTACCTAGAATTGATGAATTTACAAATGTAGTTACGGCTTCTCGATTGTTTTTTGCTGCTGGTAACAGATTATTCAGAACTAATGGTACTCCATCTACTACGGAAGAGATAGTATTACCTGCTTCTAATGCCTCGATAGGTGATTTGTTTTTGGCCGGCAACACGATCTACTTTTCATATAGACAAGATGATACAGGAACCGAGCTTTGGACGACAGACGGAACTTCGGCAGGAACTCAACTAGTGAGGGACATCTTTCCCGGCGCCGATAATGGGTTTGTCAGTTTCGAAGGGGAGTTGGATGGCAGAGTACTTTTTGAGGCTAATGACGGGATAAGCGGTAGTGAACTATGGATATCAGATGGTAGCTTGACCGGTACATTCATGGTGAGAGACATCGTGCCTGGCAGTAGCAGCTCTTCGCCATCAAGTGATTTGTCTGATAATCGATTAGGAAATAACATATTCTTCTTAGCTCGAGATGAAAACTCTGATAGAACACTCTGGAGAACAAATGGTACGGCTAATGGCACGTCATTCGTCCATGACCTTGGCGGCGGAAGTAATACTCAGTTATCATTTATGGCAAAGTTCAAAAATGAAATGTATGTTTCTATCAATGAAGGGTCTAGTGGTAAGTTATATAAGACAAACGGTACAACGCAAGGCACAGAACTAGTCGGCAACTTCAGAGTAGAATTTGATGTTACACCAATTAGAGAGCACGGATATATGTTTTTAGTTGGTGAAGTTCATGACACTCATATTCTTTACAGAACAGATGGTATTGGCGAATTCGAAGTGGTAGATACTATTATAGGCTCGGTTATTAATCCTTTTTTCCGAACTCATGATGGGGAAGAAGTGAAGTATATCAACTACTTTTCTTCAAAAAATGGAAGCCAATTTCATAAGATATCTACAACATGCCCATTGCTACTTTCACTTACTCAGGACATAACATCGAGTGTTGATTATAGTGCCCAAGAAATTGAAGCATCTGGTGCATTGAGAAATAGTATTGATGTTCAATTTTCTGCCAACCTCGGTACAGTGCTTAGCGAAGGGTTTTCTGTAGAGCAAATGTCGATGCTAGAGATCATTCTTGATGGTTGCAGCAGTCCGTAGAGCAGGTGTAAGTTTCTAATTGACTGTTGAGCCATAGAATGCAAGTCATCCGGTTAAAGCGTTGACTATGTACTCTCTGTTACGATGATGACTGATGTGCATCACTTCTGGAACGTCTCTTGTAAAGCCCGCGAGGCACTAACATGGGATGAGCTAAGATTTTGTTACAGGTCTGTCTAGGGAAACTGTGGTCGAACCTTTTAGCGATTCCTTGTCATAATTATAAAGGAGAAGATTTTGCTAAGAACACGGGGTTTGACCTCGTGGCTAACAAGACTAACTTCGCTTAAAGAGATTTTATCATTCCTCGACAAACTCGGCACCTTCTACCTTGGTATATGTACCTTCTGCTGCAGCTTTCATGTTTAATCTAATATCTGAAAACTCTCTGCGGTTACGAGGTTCGGTAGGTTGATTTTCCTCTGTCTGATGCCATTCGATGCTATTGGGGAGGACTACCGAACCTACATCATCCCAATCGTCATATTTGATCCAACTGATCTTTTCGCTTTTCTCACCACTGAAGTATGTAACCGTATATCCGAGCCACGTCATCTGATGAGAGGTTGGGTCGTAGTGTATGAAGTATTCGTCTTTGGGACTTAGGCCTACACCTTGATCGTAACTGATGCGATATCCAGGATAGGATACTCCCTCAAAAAAAAGATCTTCCGTCTTGTCGAAGTTGATGCCTGGATCAGCGAGGACGAAAGGCATAGCATAGAAGTAGAAAATCAAATTTTTGTAGAAGAGAGGATTGCCTTTCCAAGTAGTATCAGCTTTGGACCAGATTTGCTCTCCATCAAAGCCCATCGTGAAGTTTGGCCCTTCTATAAGTTCTCTTCTGTCATGAAGATCAATAGTTTGTTTTTCTTCACCCATAGTATACGAAAGTGTGCGATATGAATTCCAAGCTTCTAGACCTCCATGCGCATTGAGAACTTTTGCAAAAGCATCTGGATAAGTAATGGCAGGTGTGCTAGGAACTTCAACTTTCTCTTTTGCTTGACAAGCAAAAAAGAAGATAGACAAAAAGAGTAGATATCGCATACTGGATTATTTTACAATGTAACTGTTGGACTATGTTTTAGTTCTAGATTTTTCAAGATTCATCTTGACCTTGGTCGATTATTCTCCTGTGATAATTGATTTGTCCAAGGTGATAAGAGAAGTGAGTTAAAAGTCTGGTAAGCGTAAAATAGGTCGTCCTTTTGTCCGACCAGATCTGTATGGGGAACTCCGCAGAGAGATGTTCGTCAGTGATCTTATTGAGTCCAGTGCGGATAACGTCGATAGTACTGTCTATATCTGAGAGTAACTCGTCTCGACTTACATAAGTCGCAGCAAATTCTCTTTCTCGGTCGCGCACATATCCGCTGTCAGCAAGACCTACACCTATAAATGCATTGAGATTTCCAGTGAGATGAAGACATAAGTTACCTGCTGAGTTAGCGATGCCATCTCTGATAACCCAGATATTCTGCTCATTCTTATATGAATCAATTTCCGTCTTGAGTTTATTGAGATCTTGTGTGTAAAGTTGGATGAGAGTCTCTATGATCATGGTTCCCTTTGAAGGTACATAGATACTGATTCATCCTGATTGATCAGTCGTCTAGAGCAGATTTTACTGTATGAGCAAAGTGCCTTAGAAAAAGCAATCACCAATTGAAACTAAACTAAGTCCTGAGCGCTTTGAATATCACAACACTAAGTACAACTATGCCACCGATGATCACCCTAGGGCTAGGTACTTCTTCTAAGAAGACCAATGCTAAGGCAATACCGTATATGGGTGTGATACACATGAACAAACTTGCCGTGGTAGGTTGAAAGCGAGCGATCCCTCGGACAAATAGTGTATGTCCGCTAGCAGTGGTTATGAGACCTAGAGCGGCTAAGGCAACCCATTGAGAAGATTCAATCGTCGACGGTGCTGTAAAGAAAAATGGAAGAAGCATCATAGATGAAAAGATCAGTTGGTATACCATGACGGTTATACTTGGGTAAATAGAACTGATCTCTGCGATCCATATATTTCGTAGACCAAAACACAAGGCTGAGGTTAAGCCAAGACCAACAGCTAGTCCTAACTTTCCTCCGTCATGTATAGGTGGTGATATATAGTAAATGGCACCAAAGGTGATGAGTGCAAGAGCCAAGTCCAACATCGGAATCTTCCGCCTTTTGAGCAAAGGGTCCAAGAGCGCTGTCATAGCAGGAAAGGTATATAATGCAGTCAATGCAACAGCGACACTAGAGTAGTCCAGCGAGTAGAAATAGGTGATCCAATGACCAACCATCAGTGCAGATGTGCCGATGAGCAAAATGCCATGTTTGCGCCACTCTATACGGAGTTTAGTTCCTGAGAGCTTTGCCAGTAAGAGCATTCCGATCATCCCTATGAATGCTCTCCAGAAAGTTGCAAGTGACGAATCAATTGTGATAAACCGACCTAAGGGCCCTGAGGTAGCTACAAAGAGCAAACCCAGATTGAGCTCAAGAAAGTGTCTGAGATTAGTCTTCATGTCTTAGTAGAGAGTCAGCCTTATCTTAGATAAGAGGCTCCATTTATATCCCAGATACCACCAGTCATCCATGTATTAGCGGCTGCCATCAGTAGGGTAGCTTGAGCAACTTCTTCAGGTTGTGCTACTCTATTCATAGGGCTTTGGTTTTTGATGCGATCGCCAGGTAGACCTTGAAGTCTATCGTGAGCTAGTTCAGTCTCAACAAAGCCAGGAGCGAGAGCACCTACAAATATGCCATAGGGTGCGAGCCTTTGTGACAGAGATTGAGTAAGTGCATTGAGACCGGCTTTACTAGCTCCGTATGCAGGCTGTTCTGGTTCTCCGCGATATGCTCCTCGACTAGATATATTGATGATGCGACCACTACCTTGAGAGATCATCATCTGCGCGGCTTGGTAGGATATGTTTGCTGGCCCAATCAAGTTAGTGCCCAAGATCTGTCCCCATCCCTTTTGCCAATCGTCGTATGAAGATTGATCTATAGGATGATGATATCCGATGCCAGCATTGTTGATGGCGATATCAAGAGAACCATATGATCGTCGGATTTGATCAAACAGTTGAGCCACCTGATTAGGGTCAGATACATCGCAGAAGATATGCATATGCCCTGAGCCCACTAGTTGCTGTATAGCCTCTTCTGCTCGAGTTTTGTTAGATCTGTATACCACGATTACTCTTGCACCCGCTTTCGCAAATGCCTTAGAAATCTCTAGCCCTATACCACGGCTTCCTCCAGTTACAAGAACTCTTTGGTCTTCAAAATTAAGCTCAGTTTTTGGCTGAATCATCGTCTATTTTCCTGCGCTATTCATATAATCTAATGTGAGCATGGTCATCGCTTTCACTCCTGTGACCATCCCAGATTCGTCTATGTAGAAGTCAGGAGTATGGTGTGGATAAATCTCGTGCTCGCCGGTTGGATCTGCTCCTCCTGTGAAGAAGTATAGCCCAGGTACCTTTTGAGCAAAAAAGGAAAAATCTTCTGCTCCTGTCACAGCAGGTACAATCTTGACATTATCTTCTCCTGCTGCTTTCATGAGACTAGGCACCATCTTTCGTGTTAGGTCTATGTGATTATAAGTAACAGGATAACCTATGTCAATAGTTACATCTGCCGTCGC
>CAYYBR010000018.1:0-29215 GCA_964470035.1 uncultured Saprospiraceae bacterium | reverse complement strand
ATTTAAGGGACTCGGTTTATAATCTTGATAAGGTAAGAGAGCTAACCAAACAAACAAAAGACTTTGAGTTTGCACTTGAAAAACAAAAGTTAGAAGCAGATCAGCAAGAAGAGGAGACAAGGCTAAAGGCCGAGACCTATCAGGCCAGAATGTGGACCGTGGGGCTCGGAAGCTTAGGCCTCGTTAGCTTTTTATCATTTTTATTTATGCGTCAAAAAAATCGTACTATCTCTCGCCAAAAAGATGAGCTTGATAGGATGATGAATATAAAAGATCAGATTTTTACTATTGTGGGTCACGACCTAAGAAAACCATCAGTTGCCTTCAGCGGACTTTCTAAAAAAATTAATTATCTATTAAAAAAGAATGACTTTGAGAGTCTAGAAAAACTGGGAGATCAGATCGAACAAAATGGATTTGCTTTGGAAAGATTAATTGATAATCTATTGAACTGGTCTTTGGTACAGCGAGACATTTTACCTACTCAACCTCAGCCTGTAAATCTCCAAAACTTATCAAAAGAAATGGCGGCCATCTTGCAGACTCGCCTTGATGACAAAAACATTAGTCTATCTAACGAAATAAATGAACATCATATCGCACTTAGTGATCGGAGTGCACTTCATACGGCTCTGTTTAATTTATTAGATAACGCAGTCAAATATTCAGAGCCTGGAGGTAAGATAACTTTGTCGAGTTATGTAGAAAAGGAAACTATAAAAATCAAAATATCGGATACTGGCAAAGGCATGTCTGCAGAGCAATTAAGAGACCTCTTCATACTAAGAGATAATAAATCGACTAAAGGCACTTCAGGTGAATCTGGGACCGGATTAGGACTTCACATAGCCTACGAATTAATTAAGAATAATAAAGGTGAGCTCCAGGTAACTAGTGTCCTTAATCGAGGAACCAACTTTGTAATCGAGCTACCTACAAAAAGTAGAGCTGCGTAAAAAGACTATTTATATCTTCATGATGAAGTATGATAGATGGGCGCATAAAAAGTAAGTTTACAAAAGGTCTATATGCTTGGCACCAAGATATTATCAGGGATATGCCCTGGAAGAAGACCAAGGACCCCTATAAGATTTGGATCTCAGAGATCGTACTACAGCAGACTAGGGTTGCTCAAGGCAAAAAATATTATGTCCGTCTGGTCGAGAGATTTCCTGATGTTAAGACTCTGGCCCAAGCCTCAGAAGATGATGTTCTAGCTCTTTGGAAGGGACTTGGATATTATACACGTGCACGCAATCTTCACAAGGCGGCACAATTGGTAATGGAAGAACACGATGGTATTTTTCCTACGACTTATAATGAGATTATCGCCTTGCCAGGTATAGGGCCCTATGCAGCGGCGGCTATATCTAGCTTTGCGTTTGATCTTCCTCATGCTGTCCTTGATGGCAATGTCTTTAGAGTGCTGAGTAGACATAGAGGCATCGTAACACCGATAGATACAACCGCAGGCAAGAAGTCCTTCTCTGCGCTTTCGCAAATGTTACTTGATCATGAGGATGCTGCGAGGTACAACCAAGCTATCATGGATTTTGGAGCACTTGTATGTAAACCAAGCCTGCCTCTCTGTTCTTCCTGTACACTTCATAGTTCGTGTCAAAGCTACCATGATGGCACAGTCGATCTACTTCCTATCAAATCCAAAAAGGTCAAGATCAAGAAGCGATACTTTCACTACTTGACCATTATGGCAAGTGATGGACTGTATCTGGAGCGTAGAGAGCAAAATGATATCTGGAAAGGGCTTTATCAGTTACCTCTGATAGAAGCGGAGAAGCGACTATCCAAGAAAGATATCGCCACACAGGTCAAGGAGTTATATGGGTCTTTTCAGAAAATTACTAAAGTGTATAGTGCGAGCCAGCAGCTTACCCATAGACTTATATATGGCGACTTTTATTTAGTTGAGGGAGTCAAAAGGATATCAAAAAAGTCACCTACCTCTTTTGATCGAGTAAAGTACCTTGGACTTCCCAAGATCATCGATGATTATTTTAAAAACCACCTTTTGTTGTATTGATCTTATATTGTAAGACGCCTTACTGATTTGATAATCACTTATCTTTGAACCATGTTTAATAAAGTCACTTTGATTGGTAACCTAGGCCGTGACCCAGAAGTCCGACATTTTGAAGGGGGCTCACAGGTTGCAAAGTTTTCTATAGCTACTAATGAAAACTATAAAGACAGGTCTGGCGAATGGCAAACTCGCACAGAATGGCACGATATCGTTTGCTGGGGACCACTTGCTCAAAGAGTAGAAAACAGTCTTAAAAAAGGCAATCTCGTATTTATCGAAGGAAAGCTCACTCACCGTAAGTGGCAGGATAAGGATGGTAATGACAGATATACTACAGAAGTAGTGGGAGGAATAGTAAAGCCTCTTGAGAGACGCGAGTCTGGCTCTTCTGGTAGTGTGCCAGATGCAGGGTTCCCATCGATAGAAGATAGATATCAGACAGCTACTCCTACCGTTGAGCCTTCACCTCCAACAACAACTGGAGATACATCTTCTCTTGAGGATGATCTACCGTTCTAATCAAAAATAGATAAGTGGACCCTGACCCTCTCCCCCTGGGATTATTAGAGACAGCATTTGTACTTATAGGCCAAAGCCAAAGCTTTACAACAGTTGTACTATTACTTATTCTACTGCTGATACTTCTGCTATGCTCGGCTTTGATATCGGCGTCAGAAGTAGCCTACTTTTCTTTGTCTCCGCAGGACATCGACAAGCTTGAAAAGGAAGATAACTCATCAAGTAATCGTATTCTCTCTCTCAAAGAAAAACCTCGTCGATTACTAGCCACTATTTTGATAAGTAACAACTTTATCAACATTGCCATAGTGGTGATCAGTGAGGTTGTCATCAGAGACCTTGTTTCTGATGAGACTTTTACAAGGTGGGCAGAAAACTTGCAGCCTTATATCGGTGGAGAGATGTGGTCAGTATCTGATCTTTCTCGTGTTTTGAGCTTTTTGATCACTGTGGTAATAGTCACTTTTCTCTTAGTACTCTTCGGAGAGGTAGCACCTAAAATCTATGCTAATCTGAATAATATCCGTCATGCTCGACTGATGAGCGGACCTCTGAGGTTTTTGAGTCGTATATTCTATCCCGCTAGTCGCTTACTTCTTGGTTGGTCTAGTGGCATAGAAGAGCGGGTGTATCGATCGAGATTAAAAGCAGGTGTCACTGCAGATCGTAAAGAGATAGGCAAGGCCATCGAGCTAACGGTAAGCGAAGGAGGAGATCAAGACGAAGTAGATATGCTTAAAGGCATTATAGCTTTTGGAGATGTAGAAACCCGCCAGATTATGAAGTCTAGAGTGGATGTTATCGGACTCGAGCATGAACTTGGATATCATCAAGTAATCAAGGTGATCAAAGAAAGTGGATTTTCAAGGTTGCCTGTTTTTGATGAGACCTTCGATAAGATTGTGGGTATACTTTATGTAAAGGATCTTCTTGGCCTTACTAAAGAAGGAGATCAATTTGTTTGGCAGGCACACGTACGTAATAACGTGCTGTATGTCCCAGAAACAAAAAAGATCGATGAATTGCTAAAAGACTTTCAAGAGAAGAGAACACATATGGCCATAGTGGTAGATGAATATGGTGGTTCTTCTGGCATCGTAACCTTAGAAGATATCATGGAGGAGGTCGTCGGAGATATCAGAGATGAATTTGATGGAGATGAAGAGATAGATTATGAGAAGATCAATGATAAGACGTACATCTTTGAAGGAAAGACGCTACTTAATGATGTGATAAGAGTGCTCCAATTAGACAGTGATATTTTTGAAGAGGGGAGGGGCACTGCAGATTCTCTAGCGGGCTTGGTATTAGAATTAGAAAGTATCATACCAAGACGAAATAAGGTTATACAGTACAGGACCTTAAAGATGACAGTGATGAAAGCAAGTAAGAGGAGGATCGAAAAAGTAAAAGTCGAGTTATGATAAAACATATCGGATGGCTACTTCTACTAGTTGTTGCCTGTCAGACTTCAGATATACCTACACCACGACCACATCAATATCCTAGACTTGACTTGCCCGAGCGGTCATACAAACCTTATAGAAGTGCAGAGTGTCCTTTTGTCATGGAAGTACCGAGCACGGCAGAAGTTATCAAGAAGAAATATCTCTTTGGTGACGTTGAAGCCAACCCATGTTGGTTTGACATCGCTGTCTCTTCACTCAATGCAACGATCCACTGTAGTTACTATACGATCAATCAAGAACAGCGACTTGACAAACTTATCAATGATGCTTATACGATGGCGAGCAAGCACAATATAAAGGCCAGTTATAGAGAGGAGTTTGAAATAAAAACCAAAGAGGCATCAGGTATAATTTTCAAAATCAATGGTCCTGTAGCCACGCCATATCAGTTCTATATATCAGATAACAAAAATCATTTTTTTAGAGGCTCCTTATACTTTGATGAGAAAGTGGATTATGACAGTATAGCTCCTGTCATCACCTATCTAGAGGAAGAGGTTGACCATGTTTTAAAGTCCCTCGTTTGGAATGATTGAAACTAGAAAGAATATTTTAATGATAAGTTGAGGGTTCGACCAAGCAAATTGGATTCTGCTCCCAGCAATATATCTTCTCTTACATCAGGGTTGTCTGGAGAATTAGAAGGAAGTGCGAAGAGATACTGGATATAGTTTACATTTTGTCTATTGAGGATATTATAAACTGAGAGCCCAACATCGAATTTTGACGATGCAAGAGGTACCCGATAAGATATGCCCAAGTCGCCACGTATATAATCAGGAAGTCTGCTTATTCGGTCTTCAGGCCGAAGTTGATCTCGAGATGTCGCGTTCAGTATCCTGTCGAGGTCTGTATATGGCCTTCCACTTGCATAGACAATTGTTGCCCCGATTGTAAAATCACCTAAGAAGTATTGTCCCACCAAATTAACTTGATGTCTCCGATCGTCTTGTGTTGGAAAGGCAGACCTTCTAAAGATTTCTTCAAAATTAATAGTTGACTTACTTAGTGTGTAGGATAACCATCCTGCATATCTGGGTTGGGTATAACTCAGTAGGACGTCGACTCCTATAGTTTGACCTTCTCCTCTGAACAATCTGTATTCGTTATTGGTAATCGCTGATGTAGGGAGGATGGACATCTCGTCAAATCTCATACCAAAGAGTGCTTGCTCTAGTAGATTATTTCTTTTTTTATAATACCCTTCAACATCAAGGCTCCATCGATTTTTGCTATAGTTAAAACCAAACATGAGGTGATCTGTATTGCCGACCTCTATGTTTCCATCCCCCGCTTGATACCACACGTTGATGCTACGACCAAATGGATTTTCATAGGTGAGAAATCTAACATATTGGTTGTGCCTACCTATAGACATTTTTGTTTTGAGATTAGAATCGACTTTATAGGTTAAAGATAATCGCGGTGCTGGATAAATCTCATCTTGATACAAAGTAGCTCTTAGGCCGACTTGGAGAAAGAGTTTTTCATTGACATCAAATTCCAACGAAGAATATAAAGCTGATTCAATACCGTCTGTCTCAAACCGCCGAACAGATTCTTGGTTTTCAAATATTTCAAATGACGTTTCATGATTAACTATATCAACGCCAAGTTTCAACTTGCCAATAGACAGATCTTTTTGCAATTCAGTCTTAATGCCATATTCTCTTACAAAGTTGAACCTCTCATTTATAGTGTTGAAAGTTCTAGAACCTCTGTTTGATTCAAGAGTAAGACCAATGTCGACCTCGCCTATATTGTCAAAAGCAGTGCGATATATTTGTGATAGGATCGTCGTTTTTGTGTCTATTTTGTAGGATGTAGAAAGATTGAGTCCTTGAGTAAACCAGGTTTCATTATTTCTATAAAATTCCGTATTAGATACTAGTTCTACGGCCGATCTTGACAAAAAAGAATTGGAAAAATCATCCTCTAGGTCATCATCACTTCGATAGTAGGATAAATCCATTTTGAACTTTTTCCCGACATACTGGAGATTACTATTGATATCATAAAAATTATAAGCTGGCGTGCTGGATAGAAGTTGTCGCCTATTGACCAGCCGAAAGTCTTCGGCACTGACAACTTGAGTTTCATCTGCAGTTAGATCTCCAATAAGTCCTCCTTCTGCTATATTTCCTAGTGATGTCCTGCCAGCTATAGAGAGTTGAAGTTGATCAGTCAAATTGAAAGTGCTGTGTCCTGAGGCAGCAACCAGACTTAGATCTATGGCACTAAAGACCGTCTGAAGAGTATCAAAAGATGGGCCATCAAGCGCTAACATGCCATCGGTTTTTCCGTCATAAGAGATAGGCAGGTTATTTTTATACAATGTTGCACTCTGTATGTACGACGGATGTGCCGAACTAAAAAGACCATAGTAGTGACCTGAGTGATAAAGTGGAATGTCATCAATGAGCATCATGGCTGAGGACTCACTGCCTCCTCTGATTTTTATACCAGTACTTTGATCTTGAAAAGAGACTACGCCAGGGAGAAGCTGTATTTCTCTGACGATGTCATTTCCAGCGATGCCGGATGTCAACGAAGTAATCGACTCGGATGAGAGTGATAAGCTATGATGTTCTCCTTGTAGTTGTATGAGATCTGTTCTGTCTTTAACCATCACCTCTTCTATAGAAAAAGGAAGAGTCTCGAGGCCTATGGAAATTTCAGTTCCGTTTAAAGGAATAGGTACTTCTTGAGATTTGTATCCAAGCATTTGAATGCTTAAAGTGGATGAACTATCGTCCTCTGTGAGCTCCAAGCTTGCCCATCCTTTGTCATCTGTATACACTCCTTTGCTTGACCCTTTGATCCCTATGGCCACTGAAGGGATAAATTCTCCAGTGTGTTGATCTTTACAAATTATAGAGATAGCCCTTTTGGATTGTTGACTAGTTGGTGAAGACAACTTTTCTCTAATTAGAATTTTTTCATCATAGAGTACAAGGTATTCTAGGTTATGATCTTCTACTAGAATTTGAAGTACTTCACTTAGATCTGGAGTATCAGTCTGAAGAGAGAAAATTTCATCGAAGAGCAGACCAGATTCATAAGCGAATTCAACATCATATATTTCCGAAAGGGTGTTTATAAAATCAGAAAAACCAACTTCTTCTATGTCAATAGATACCTTTTTTGATTGACCATAAAGTGATGACCAAGCTCCAGAGAGATATAGGAGAAGTAGGATATAAAACCGCATTCGCCTAGTTGAGAGTGATTATATCTTCTTTGATTTGGTATTGAATCTGTAGCGGCCAAAAAACTTGCTTAAGTATGTCGTTAAGTGAAGTTGCTGAATCAAAGCTACCCGTATATAACTGATTGGTATTAATTGAATTAGTGACTATGGGCTTTTCAGAAACGAATCCCAGCGCACTTATTACATCAGAGAGGTGTTGTTTTTCAAAGACGAACTTCATGTCTTTACTTTTCCAAATTTCGATAAATCTTTGATCGATATCTGTAGGGTTACGGAAAAAAGACATGTCTGCAGTTAAGAGTGGGTCGTGTCGACCCGAATTCACTTGTACTTTACCCTCTTGTACCCTTACTATGAAGCTTTCCTTATCTCCGAATACGTCGAACTGAGTACCTAGAACTTGTACCTGGCCCTGATTGGTTTTTACAATAAAAGGAACGCCCTTGCTTACATTGAAGTTAGCCTGACCCGTGAGGTTTACTATTCTTTCTTGGTCCCAATTTTGCTTTTCATAAGTGATGCTCGAGGAAGCTTCGAGTTCTATGTGACTCTTAGCCGGAAGGCTGATTGACTCTGATTCTGCGATGCCGGTCGCATAACTTGTTTGATTTGAGCGATTAATGAAGAAGAGTGCCAATAGGGCTATAGATGCCACGCTGGCTATGGCATATAACCACTTTCTTCTATTAGGCAGAACAACCTCCTTAGCTTGTGTGCTATTATCTATGCGATTCCAAAGTTCTTGTTTTTTGTTTTTAGGCAGTTTGTCTTCACGAAACTTCAAATTAGAGATGAGTTTGCGAGCCTCTTGTATATGTGAAGCTGTCTCCGGATTATCAGACAACCAGATTTCCCATTCTTTGCTTTTCTCACCGTTTAGCACCCAGTCGATGAACCTGTCATCATTCATGAAGTCCTCGAGCGTAAAGGTTTTGTATATATCATCCATATGTTATGACATTTCAAATTATTGAAACAACTCGTCTAGATACGATTCTCTAGTACTCAGATTATAGCCATTACGACATACGATATCATCGCTGTGCATGATACTTATACAAGTACCACCAGTATCTGCTTCATCTAGATGAGCTCTTTCTAGTATGCAATGACCAAGTTCATGAAAAATCACAAACTCTTTATCCAAATCTGATTGTGCTGACCAGTAGCTTTCATCCAGCTCTATAATTCGTGACTGGTTGCTATAAGTGAGACATCTACCTACGGCATTAGTCTCTATATCTACGAGCTGTACGCCGACTTCAAAATCATCCCAATCTAGATCAAGACCTCTCAAGCTTGCTTCTTCTTGAAAACTAAGCATGAAGGGTTGAACCTCGACATCAACATCCGTATCGAAATTATATCCAGGGTCTTCATCAGTGCAACTCATCATGATCAGAGATATCAACATATATGGTAATGTATGCTTCATCAGAGCTATAAGAGGAAGGTGACTCTTTTGTACTCAAGTAAACCCTTAGAAATGTGGAATTATCTCAAAGTCTTCGAAAGATAGTTTTCCCAGCGATCAACAGGTTGAGCTCCTGTCACACTTATATCATCATTTAAGATGAAGGTCGGAACTGCTGAGATACCGAGCATACGGTTTTCTGTTAAAAGATCTTCTAATTCTTGGGCATCTGATAATTCATAAATATGACCTTGTTCCTCGAAGAGTAGCTCTATTACGCTTTGATCAGTTAGATCCTTGCCCTCTGAAAAATATGCTCTAAATAAAACTTCTTTCATCTTCCAAGCAGCAGAACTCCCTAAGGTTGATAGGGCGCGATGAATCTGTTTGGTTTGAGGTACTCTTTTGATAGCATGTAGGTCAAATGCTACACCAAGGGCAGCAGCACTATCGACTAGTTCGGACTCGACATGTCTGAGAGACTTAGACTCATTTACATCTTTTCCTTCGTCTGGTATATGTGGATAGAGGATATGAGGTCTATAAGAGAGGTCTACTTTGTCAGCAACGTTTAACGTATCTATAGCTTTCTGAAGACGCAGCTTTCCTACGTAGCACCATGGACATAGTATGTCAGATGCCATCGTAATTTTTATGCGCTTGCTCAGGCCAGAGATTTTCTGAAGAAGATAACCGGATCGAGTGATGATACCCTCGTTGCAATCAGATCGAAAGCCCCAAAGAGTACGAAACTAAATAAGACATCACCTACAAGCCCGTTTCTAAAGAAAGGTATACCTGCCTCATATGAAGCCATCAGCCCAGATATGTCTTTCGCATAAGGAGCAGCAGGGTGCAACCAAGAACCGAAGTTAGTAACGAGAAAAAAGATAACTGCAGCAAGCGTGCTAGTTGCCAAAAGACGCAAGACAGAAGGTTTTTTCATAAGGAAAAAAGCCATCAACCCAATGCCAAAAAATGCTCCATATATCCAGAGACTCCCTATTACTTGAAAGCTGTCGTAATACTGAGCGTAGACTACATTATTCATGATCATATCACTTACCCAGAATATACCTAGAGGGACCATCCACCTTTTCCATCCCGTCATGTAAGTCGCAGCAAGGATCATCATAGCCCCAACTGCGGTAAAGCCAGGTATGGCGGACTGACCAGACTGGATAAATAAAAATCTTGTAGTAATGGCAATCAGCAAAATTACAAGTACGATCAGTTCTTTCTTATTCATAACTATTGGTCTGAAGAGACAAAGATAATGTAACTCTATACTTTAGTTCAATGACATGGCTGGCATGAAGTGGACCGTGTTATAAAACATCAACTCGCAGTAGTCAAAATCCATATATTGAGTCATAGGTAGTTCATCGATATAGGACAACAACTCACTTTCACTTTCAGCGATCATCACAGCCCAAACCTTTGACTTATCTGCTGCTACTGTGTATGATAACAGTTTGCCAGAAGTAAAAAGTTGCTCGATAGAATTTCTCTGTGCAGGCACCATACTCATGAGTTCTTCTGTAAATGGCTGAGGGACATCGAACTCTACCATATACTGAACAAGTATGTCGTTATTCTGGTCCATTGACGTTAAAATTCATGGTTATACGGCTTTCCACCTCTGCGGAAGTAACTCGTCTAAAATTGAGTCGAACTTCGAGTGTCAAGAAATCCTGAAACAAGATATCCTTTACTTCCGATAATGAGCTCAATAGCTCTAGGTCTTTTACCTGACTACTGTTTATCCTATCGTTGAAGAAGACTTCTTTGCTCAGATTGGGGTTTGTGTCAGAAACAACGTGTACCGATATTTCACGTATGATAGCCCAGTCTATCCCCACAAATAGTGCGCTCAATGTAGCTTGACTTGGCCGTACAGTACCTATGTTAACATCATCAGGATTGCTTACAAAGTTTCGAAATCTCGTAGGCACATCCCTAATAATAAAATGATGAGTATCAAAGGAATTTAGCCCCGGCGGAATGGTGAAGTCAGCATCTACTCTCATTTCAAAGAGAGCATCTTCCAGATTGGTGCAACTGAAAGACGTGACACTTAAAAGAAGAAGTATGATGTAGACCCTTGACATATCCTGAGGTGTACTATAAAATCGTTTCCTAGGCAATTATGTTGTGGGTCGACTATTATTATTTTGTCAACTTGTCGCCGCTTTGATCATCCTTTTTACTCGATCGCTAAGTCTTTCTGAAGACAACTTCTCTCTGAGTCTATCTACAACTATGGGAAAAGCAAAGGGTGTAAAGTGATCAGGCTGAGTGATGATGAGCTTCTGACCCTGTATTCTTTCAAGCGCATTTCTCATCCTGGTTTCTTCAAATTGAAAGGTCATCACCTCCTCATAGGTCTGCAGAAATAGCAGGTTATCAGGATCATATTCTCTGAACACATCAAATATCAGTGCAGAGGAAGATTGCAGATGACGTTCTTTCTTATATTTTCCTGGATATCCCTGAAAGATCAGCCCCGATATTTTTCCGATATCTCTGAACTGTCTTCGAGCCATTTCTACGGAGTTTAAACTCGACTGTATATCCTCTAGTAGCCCTTTCGTATCAAACAACTCTTTGTTGATAATCGAAAGATCTATCTCTCTATCACTTAGTAACTCCAGGCCATAGTCATTCATGGCGATGCTAAAGGTGATGGGGTATTGTTCAGAGATACGTTGTGCTAGCAGTGCCCCCATACCCTCATGTACTCGTCTTCCTTCGAAAGGATATACTAACAGATGATATCCATCTTTACTCTTGATATATTCTATCAAACACTCTTTTTCATTAGGCAGATGAGATTGAAAGTTTTGTTGTTCAAGAAGAGGCCTTAGCACCTCGGTTTCTTGATCTTCTATTTGATCATAAGTGTATTTACTAAGTTTCTCTCTGATCATAGCAGATAGTGTCGAAGACAGCGGCATCCGACCACCTTGCCACGAATGAACACGAGCCTTTTTTGCCTTTGAACGTTTCACCTGAAGAGTCATGTCCTTGATGCGCACATATTCTAGGGTTTGCCCCGCAAACCAGAAGACATCACCAGGTGATAAAGTCGAAGCAAAGTACTCTTCGATAGTTCCGAGTCTTTTTCCGCTGACGAAGCTCACGTTGATGGAGGCACTACTTACTATGGTTCCGATCGACATGCGGTGCCGTCTAGCTATTGTTCTATCGATGACCTTATACAGCCCCTCGTCGATGACTACTTTGTGATACTCATTATAAGCAGTGAGAGAGTTGCCACCGGTCACAAGAAAGTCCAATACCCACGACCACTCTTCTGAAGTTATCGAGGCAAAGCAGAAAGTGTTTTTCACTTCCGTAAATATTTGTTCCTGATTAAATCCATCAGACACTGCAAGCGTGAGGAGGTATTGTATGAGCACGTCCCATGACCGCAGATATGGTACACGTGGTTCTAGTGTACCTTCAGCTATAGCCGAGCGAAGCGCCCCACCTTCGATAAGTTCAAGACTATGTGTAGGTACAAAGTAGATCTTACTGACCGCCAATGGCTGATGACCACTTCTTCCTGCTCGCTGAACAAATCTTGACACACCTTTAGGGCTGCCGATTTGTACGATAGACTCCACAGGCCTGAAGTCTACACCTAAGTCTAGACTAGATGTACTGACAACTGCCTTGATGCGTCCTTCATGCAGCGCATCTTCTACCCAGTCTCGGATTTCGCGACTGATGGACCCATGGTGCATCGCCATATTACCAGCTAAAGAGGGTTCGACTTCTAGAAGTTTGTGGTACCAGATCTCGCTTTGGGCCCGAGTGTTAGTAAAGATGATAGTAGACTTACTCTTTTTGATGATCGGGATGATCTTCTCTATCAAGTGCAAGCCCAGATGGCCAGCCCAAGGATATTTTTCTATTTCATCGGGAAATATGGTCTCAATAGAGATGTGCTTCTTGATACCCGATCGGATGATGGCTTTTTTTTCATAGAGCTTGGTGTTGCCTAGCAAGATGTCAAGAGCTTGATCGATATTAGCTATAGTTGCACTAATGCCCCATATCTTCAGTCGAGGCTGTATGCCACGTAGCCGAGAGATGCCTAGTTCTACCTGGACACCTCTTTTAGACCCCATTAATTCATGCCATTCATCGATGACTATGGCTCTCATGTCTCGAAAGTAGGAGGCATGTCCTTTTGAGCTCATCAGGACGTGGATGCTTTCAGGTGTTGTAATCAATATTTCAGGAGGGTCAGCGAGTTGTTTTTTCTTTTGTGTTGTGGTGGTGTCTCCTGTTCTGATGGCTACTGTCCAGTCTAGATCAAGACCTTCGATCGCACGTTCGCAGCTCATCTTGATCTCTTTGGTTAATGCGCGTATCGGGGATACCCATATTGCACGAAAGCCCTTTCTTTTGGGTGTTGGACTTTGTAATGCTTCCATCAGAATTGGCATCAATAAGGAGTACGTCTTACCGAAACCCGTAGGAGCATTGATGAGTCCTACATATCCATCAAGATACTTCTCCCAAGCCTCTTGCTGAAAGGGGAAGGGTGTCCATCCATTGGCTGCAAACCAGTCTATACCGGGTTGAATATTCTTCATACCAACTAAATCACTCATCTACAAGCATAAAGATAGATATGAATGATCTGGCTAGGAGCGACAAAATAGATGTTGATTTTCTCCATCTAACGGCTATTTTTAGGCTGTATCAAAAACAATGGATCTTATGAGTAAGACATTCTTTGGTCATCCTAGAGGGTTGGCCTTTCTGTTTTTTGCAGAATTATGGGAAAGGTTCTCCTTCTACGGTATGCGAGCACTTCTAACGCTGTATATGGTAGAAGTGATTTTCAAGTCACTGGCCGAAAGAGATTATGCAACCGCTGCGGTATATGCTTCTTACGGGTCATTGGTATATGCCTCTACAGTGATCGGAGGAAGGGTTTCGGACACAATATTAGGCATGAGGAAGTCTATATTTCTAGGTGGTATGCTTATGGCCTTAGGTCACTTTGTTCTTGCCATAGAGAATAATACAGCATTCTTTTTAGCCCTTTCTTTTATAATAGCAGGAAATGGATTCTTCAAACCCAACATTTCAACATTTGTAGGAACACTATACGAGGATGAAGACCCTAGAAAAGATTCTGGATTCACGATATTTTATATGGGGATTAATATCGGAGGATGGGTGGCCCCGCTATTATGTGGCTGGTTAGCAGCAAAATATGGATGGCACTATGGATTTGCTTTAGCCGGTTTTGGAATGCTAACTGGCTTAGCCTTTTTTGCATATGGCATACGAGATGGAGTCTTTGGTGACCGAGGTTTGCCTCCTGAAAATGGAGCAATTGATAAAAAAATATTTGGAATATCACAAGGAGTGCTAGTCCCTATATTGGCTTTTGCTTCAGCTCCTCTTATAGCATATTTGTTACAGTCGTATCAAGCACTTGGAGAAGAAGGTTCCTTGTTTGAAGGCACGAATATTGTCAACGTGCTATTCTATGCTATAGGAATCACAATATTGATATACTTAGGATATATCATGATGAAGGCCACACCTGATGAACGCAATAAGCTTATTGTGGCGGTTTTGATCACATTCTTTATGACTCTCTTCTGGGGGTTCCATGAGCTTTCTGGAAGTGTTATAACACTATTCGCATCTAGAAATGTTCAATTAGAAGGAATAATGACAGCGGCGCAGACTAATTCGCTTAATTCCATGTGGATTATTCTATTGGCGATACCTATTTCTATGTTATGGACTTGGCTTTCTAAGAAGAACTTAAATCCTCGGACTCCTTATAAGTTTGGATTTGGTCTTTTACTTGCTGGGTTGAGCTTTTACATTTTATATATCAGTGGAAACAGCGCTAATGAAAACGGCCTCGTTCCTTTTTCTTATCTTCTTTTAATGTATTTTTTAATTTCGTTAGGGGAGCTATTCATGTCTCCTGTAGGTCTTTCTAAGATTACAGATCTATCACCTAAAAGAATAGTAGCCTTTATGATGGGTGTTTGGTTTCTATCTTCCGCATTCGCATTTCAAATTGTCGGCTTCATAGGCAAACAACTTGCGATAGAAAGTGATAACTCTAATGTGGGAGGTTTTGAGACACTGAGTGTTTATACTGATGGCTTTTTGTTAATTGCCAAATACTCATTAGGGGCAGGCCTTATAGTATTAATCTTTTCACCTTTAATTAAAAAATTAATGGGTAGAGTCCACTAATTCGATCATCACTATGTCAGAAGAACACAAACCCTATATAGGTCCCGAGACCACATTGCCGGAAACAACTATAAAAGCTTTTATCCTAGGAGCACTTCTCTCGATGGTCCTCTCAGCAGCTAATGCTTATCTCGGTTTATTTGCCGGACTTACGGTCTCTGCATCTATACTCGCAGCAGTCCTTTCGATGGCGATTTTGCGGCTGTTTAAGAATCATAATATACTGGAGAATAACATCGTACAGACAGCGGCTTCGGCGGAAGAATCCCTTGCTGCTGGAGTGATATTTACATTTCCGGCGCTTGTATTGATAGGCTATTGGTCGGATTTTAACTATTTGGAGACCGTGCTCATCGCTCTTTGTGGTGGTGTTCTTGGAGTGCTATTTACTGTGCCATTAAGATCTGCACTCATCGTAGAACAAAAATTACAATTTCCGGAAGGGGTAGCAACCTCAGAAGTACTGAAGACAGTAGAGTCAGGGGGCAAAGCTGTTCGCTTTATACTTATCGGACCTCTTCTTGGTGCTCTTGCAAAATTAGCGGAATCAGGCTTGAAACTATGGTCAGGCACTGGTGCTTCTGCCAGTTTGGTAGGGAATAAAGTCTACAGCTGGTATATCGCTATCCCCTGGCACATCGCGGCTAATGGTCTAACAACAGAAGGTACAACAGCTGTTGATCTAGGATATTTTGAGGTGCAAGCTGCAAAAAGTGAAAATGCTGGATTACTCTTCGCCTCTGGTCTTATCACAGGTGAAGCATTGATAGGGATATTGCTGGCGATACCTGTGGCTATATGGGGAAGCGGTGATGTCATGGCGATAGCTGATGATCCATTTGGAAGTCTACCAGGCATAGTGGTGTTAGGTTTCATTTGCTACTTGCTTTATAATACTGCCTCTAAGGCATTCATGAGCAGAGAATGAAAAAGAAGTTAATTGGAGTGTTAGTGGGACTTCTTGTCCTCCTCGTCTTGTCCTTTTTATTCGTAAGGTCTCCTGATAAGACATTAGAAGATTTAAAGCCGCTTTATACTGACAGCGAATCAGAGTGGATAGAGATAGATGGGATGCAAGTTCATCACAAAAGAGAGGGACGTGGAGAAGCTGTTGTCTTGATACATGGTACGGGTGCTTCGCTTCATACCTGGGATCCTTGGACCGATCATCTAGATGAAAACTTTGAAGTCTTCCGCATGGATATACCAGCATTTGGATTGACAGGGCCAGATCCAGATAAAGACTATACTATAGATGGGTATGTCACTTTCGTAAATGACTATGTCCAAAAACTTGGAGTGGACTCCTTTTCTATCGGAGGTAATTCACTCGGCGGTTATATAGCTTGGGCTTATGCAGTTAAGTATCCAGAGAAAGTTAACAAACTGATTTTGCTGGATGCTGCGGGTTATCCTCAACAAGGAAAAACAGATGCACTCGCTTTCAAAGTAGCTTCTAATCCCTTCCTCAGTCCTCTGATGAAGCAGATCACACCAAAGTCTTTTATTAGAAAGAATTTAGAACAGGTGTATAGTGATGATAGCAAGATAACAGATGCACTTGTAGACAGATACTACGACCTGGCTTTACGAGAAGGAAATCGTCAGGCCTTTATAGATAGAGTCCACACAACTCACGAAGACCTCTCCCCAAGTATAGCATCGATCACTTGCCCTACTCTGATCATGTGGGGTAAAGATGACTCATGGGTAGATTTAGACAATGCTCATAAATTTGAAAAAGATATCCAAGGTTCGGAGCTGATCATCTATGATGGGGTAGGGCATGTACCTATGGAAGAAGCGCCTAATCAAACAGCTAAAGATGCACTAGCCTTTCTACTAAAAGAAACTATGTGACACGCCAAATCGGAATCCTAACTTTCTGTCGCTTGGTGAAAAAAAGCTAAGCTAAAGTGTTTCTTACTAAGTCTTGTCGGAAGAAGTTTTTTAGAAAGCCATCAGTACTTGAGGAGCTTTCATGGCTAAAAACAATGTTAGAAAAAACAGAAGAGAAGTATAATGAACGCATGAGCTTATAAGGATAAGTCACCTCTAGATGCAGCATATCTACCCTTTCCGAACTTGCTGCCGTTAAATGTGACATCATTTCTTTTAAGTGCTTTTTCTTCTTCAGAAAGCGCGGTGAAGTCTTTGCATAGATCTGAACAACATCCGCCATATCGAGTATTGCAACTCTCGCATTGTATAAAGAGTATGTGGCAGGCGTCATTAGCACAGTTAGTATGTGTATCGCAGACTCTTCCACACTGATGACATTTGGCGATTACGTCATCTGATATGCGTTCACCTAAGCGATCGTCAAAGACGAAGTTTTTTCCTATATACTTATTATCTAGGCCGCTGGCTTGTACTTGCCTAGCATACTCTATGATGCCGCCATCAAGTTGGTAAAGGTTATCAAAACCCTTGTGTTTGAAGTAGGCGGTAGCCTTCTCACACCTTATGCCACCAGTACAATACATGATGACATTTTTTCCTTTGTTTTGATCTAATATATCTTCTACTATAGGGAGAGACTCTCTGAAGGTCTCGACGTCAGGACAGATGGCACCGTCAAAATGACCTACTTCGCTCTCATAGTGATTGCGCATATCTATGACGATGGTCTGATCTGAAGAGGTCAGTTGGTTATATTCCTCTGCAGTGATGTGTCTAGCATTATTCGTGACATCAAAATTCTCGTCTTTGATACCGTCAGCTACGATCTTCTTTTTGACTTTGATGATGAGCTTATAGAAAGACATGCCATCATCTTCGACTGCTATATTGAGTCTACATTCATTGAGAAAAGTGATTTGATTCATTCGGTTGCGCAGATCGTCTAAGGAATGTGTAGGCACACTTATTTGCCCATTGACACCTTCATGCGCTACGTATATTCTCCCGAAAGTATCTACCTCACTGAGGAGTTGATAAAAGTGATCTCTGAACAAGTTAACATTGCCTATTCTAGCGTATTTATAGAAGGAAAGGGTAGTCCTGGGAATATCGCTTTCAGCCAGCTTTTCCTTCAGTATCCTTTTATCAATTTTATTATGAAGTTGACCCATAATCAAAAACGGCCCTATTTTTGGGCTTTCTGACAACAAAAGTACTTGATGTCATGTAAAAATGACGAAATAGAAACTTTTTCATATTCCAGATCAGTTGAACATAACGACTACTGATTAGCTCAAGCAAAAAAACATTGGAGTTAAACTAAACCTATCATTATGCCTCCTAAGTCGAAGAAAAAAACACGATATACAGATAAAGAGCTCGAGCAGTTTGAAAAGATCATAGATCAAAAGATTGCACAAGCGGAAGAGCAGCTAGAGCTTTATGCTAGTCAAATCTCAGAACTCAATGAGAGCGGAGAAGCCAAATTTAAGAGCTTAGGAGAGTCTACGACGTCTATGGAGGCTGAAAGATTGAGTGATCTAGCTACGAGACAAAAGAAGCTTATCCATCATTTGCACAATGCCAAACTGCGGATACAAAACAAAGTCTACGGCATCTGTCGAGAGTCTGGAAATCTGATAAGTAAGGAAAGACTCATGGCTGTGCCTCATGCTACCCTAAGTATAGCAGCGAAGCAAAAGAAATAATGGTTTAATTTGGGGCTGCGATTTACCGAATAATCGCAGTTAATGCAGATACTGACTTGAAGAAATCTCATATCCTAATATTAGTAGTGCTTGGAGTATTGATCTTGGATCAGGCACTAAAGATCTATGTAAAGACGACTTTTAGTTATGGCGATGGCTTTAAGATTCTTGGCTTTGACTGGGCACAGATCCTCTTTATAGAGAATCCTGGGATGGCATTTGGGATCACCTTTGGCGACAAGTGCTTAGGTTCTACAGCAGAAGATGGAACATGTAACGGCATCAAGATCACCGAAGACACAGGCAAGTTAATGTTAAGCTTGTTCAGGATATTGATGGTAGCTTTCTTGATCTTTTTCATCAGGGAGCTACATAAGGCAAAGGAGTCTATGGGTTTACTGATCAGTCTCTCGCTTATATTGGCTGGTGCCATTGGTAATATCCTGGATAGTATGTTTTACGGTCTCATCTTTAATGAGCCTCTATATCATGAAGGTATAGCAGAGTTTATGTCAAAGGATCGTGGTTATGCTCCTTTCTTATATGGAAGGGTCGTAGACATGTTTTACTTTCCTATGATAGATACGCGACTTCCTGAGTGGCTACCATTCTGGGGAGGCGATAGATTCCAATTTTTCAGACCGATATTCAATCTAGCTGATGCATCGATATCAGTAGGTGTGGCAAGCATCATATTGTTTCACCGCAGTTTTTTAAAGAGCTCATCTACAAGTAAGAAAACTGAAGAGGTCGCGGCTTCCATCACTCCTCCTTCAACAGAAACTCCCTCTACCTAACGGATCACTAAAATCTTCGTGACAAAGGCGTCAGGGTTATCGAAAGCTCTAACGTCTGCACTAAACACGAGATAGACTCCTGAGCGCACTTCATTGCCTTCTAAGTCGAGACCATCCCATACGGCTTGTCCGCCAAGTGCTTGGAGCTCTGATACAAGGAGACCATTTACATCAGTGATCTTGACATTAGCGTCTGTAACTAACCCACGTATCGCTATAGGTCCTCTATAGTCAGGCTCTACGGGATTAGGAAATGCATATACTTCTTCTTCACGGTGGAAAATGGCACCACCGGTGGCCTCTGTTCTCATCGTTACTAGTCCGTTGTTAGTTCCGATCCACATGATGCCTTCTTGAGGCTCATAGGCGAGTGCATTGACTTCATCATCGAGAAGTGGGCTATTATCAGCAGTAAAGTGTGCGATCTGCTCTTCTCCTTGTGGGGATTGTACGAACAGACCCGACCTGGTACCAAACCACTTTTGATTAGCGCCATCTACTTCGATCGTATTAATCTGTTGATCTGCAAGCAAGAAAGCTCCGAGACTATCTTGGACTACTAATCTTCTTACACCAGGACATCTTTCTTCTTCGAAGACATCTCGCCCACAATCAAAAAAAACAGGACCCTCATCGGTTCCTACCCAGACGGTACCTTCGCGATCTACTTTTACAGACCGTACAGTGTTAGTCGTCATGACACTATTATTCTGCTGTATCAGGCGAAATCGATCATCGGCCGAGCTCACTATATCATCCCCACTATCATATACTAGGATACCTCCATTACTACCTTGGACAGGCATCCACTTAAATCCAAAATCATCGATAGTAATATCACTCAGCGTACCAAGACTAGGCACGGGATGGCTGATCCACTGGCCATCGGGTGTCATTATATTGATTGGTTCAGGAGCATTAAAGGCAGTGACCCATAGATTTTCATCTTCATCAAATACTAAGCCCGACACCCTTTCTCTAGCGGGATCACCTATGCTTCCACGTAGCGTGGAGTTCGTCTGATTATAAAGAGTATAGATATCCTGCTCTTCATCGTATTGTAATAATCCTGCCCAATAACTACCCGCATATAATCTAGGAAGAGAAGGGTGGAAAGCAACTCGAAATACATTGAGCAGATCCAAGGCCGCTATGTTCGAATTATCAATTTCGTTGAAGTTGGTCCAAGTATTGTCTGACTGAAAGTAGAAACCACTTCTAGAAAATAGAAAGGTAAAATTTTCTGCTACCCCTCCAGAAGCTACTAGGACATCGCCATCTCTGACCACTATATCACTGACATCTTCTGAAAATGGTGAATTATAATTGAACTGTCTACAAGAAGAAGTGTAGTCCGGAGACATCCGAAATCTCGAAAATAAATCTGCATACCATATCTGACCATCTTCGTCTCTTATAGCTTCTATGGGTACACCAGCGCAGTTACGCCCGCCTTCTAAAAACTGATCATCCTCATCAAAGAATAGCACCTGATTTCTAAACTCAGGACCTCGCCATCCCGCTATTAATCTATCATTCGAAGATTCTAAGAACTCGAGTTCTAATTCATCTTCAAGACGTATCGTCTCCCAAAAAGTGAGAGACTCGTTTGATCTGTATAGATTGCCCCTGATGCCCACATAGAGGAGATCATCATGATTAGACAAGGCACGGGTAGAAAACAATGATGGCAACCCTTGCTCAGCTCCGAGTAATATCCAGCTATTAAAATCTGCGATATTGCTATCAGATGAAAGATCAAACATATATAACCCATCATCGGTACCTGCGAATACGGTAGAGCCTATAGTTTCCATCTCTACTACTCTTATACCCGTCAGGATTGTTGCGCCAAAAGTCAGTCGACTACCGTCCAGTATAACTATGCCGAAGTCCGTTGATAGATAAGCGATGCCTGTAGCAGAGATATGTATGTCATTGATCTGTTTGCTACCTGTGATAGACGTGTTAGCAAGGACATTAGGGACATTGAGGATAGCATCAGATCTGATGACATCGATATTGCTATTAGTATAGATCACATAAAGCTGTTGATTAGCTTCATCAAATCGTACTTGTTGGATACCTATATCTGAAAGCCCAGTGACCTTTGATAAAAAGGATACTGACATGTCCTCTTTGTTGATACTTGCTATGCTTAGAGGTGTGGCATAGTATACTTTATCTGCGCTCTGAGTAACGGAGGAAGCTTCCTGGTAGGGGAGAAAATCTCTCCATTCGCCGATTCTTTGTTGACCATATAAGGGACAGCTCAAGATGAAGGCTGCTAAAAAGAAGATAAAGTGCGGTTTCAACGATAGAGACTACTGGTCCTTAGATAGTCAAAAACCTCATCCGGCACTAAATATTGCACAGAGCGGCCCTCCTTGAGTGCTTTGCGTACATATGTCGCAGAGATATGCATCAAAGGGGATTCTACAAAGTGGATTTTTGGGTGATCCTCATATCCATGTTCATCCTGGTCACCCCTCTTATAGACATAGATGTCGTGGTGCTTAAGTATTTGCTCGTAGTTTTTCCACTTATGTAAATGCTCCAAGTTGTCACCACCCATGATGAGGGCATACTCATGACCTTTTCCTTCGTGCTTTTCTTTGAGATATGTAAGTGTATCTATAGTGTACGAGGGAGTAGGCAAGTCAAATTCGATATTACTCGGTTGGATATTTGGGTGGTCAGAGGTAGCGAGATCTACAAGATGATATCTATCATAATTACTTGCTAAGGAGGCCTTCTTTTTAAATGGACTTTGTGGCGAAATGACCATCCATATCTTCTTCAGCGCAGTGAGCTCTAACATCTGATTAGCTATGATGAGGTGACCTATGTGTATAGGATTAAAAGATCCGAAGAATAGGCCAATCTTCATAACAAGGACATCTTATGATGAATCAAAATCAACTGCCCATCATCACCGGCATAACAAGCATCAGAAGATCTTCATCTTCAGGTTGATCTGACGGCACTAAGATACCAGCACGATTAGGTGTTGATAACTTGATATTGATTTGCTCTGTTGTTAAGACATTTAGCATCTCGATGAGGAACTTGGCGTTGAAGCCGATATTCATAGGTTCACCGTGATATTCGCATGTGAGCTGCTCTGTAGCTTCATTGCTGAAGTCCAGGTCTTGAGCCGATATGGTCAGACTACCATCTGTGATATTGAGTACCACCTGGTTAGTAGATTTGTTAGCATATATGGCGATCCTGCGAAGAGAGTTAAGGAAGTCTATACGATCTAGTTGCAGCTTGTTAGCGTTGTCATAGGGTATGACGGCATTATAGTCTGGATACTTAGCGTCGATGAGTCTGATGATCACTTTTGTATCTTCTATCTCAAAGGAGCAGTTGTTTTTGTTGTAAGCGACATCTACACTTTGGTCACTTCCTAGAGCACCCTTAAGAAGACTCAAACCTTTTTTTGGTATGATAAAGTTGATAACATCACTCTGGCTATCTAACTTAAAACCATACTTGACCAACTTATGTGCATCGGTAGCAACGAAGGTGATATTAGCACTTTCTAGCTGTACATAGACCCCTTGCATGGCCATACGCAGTTCGTCATTGCTGGTAGCAAAAAGTGTCTTTGATAAGGCATTAGAAATCAAGGTAGAGTTGAGACGTATCTTCTGCGAATCATCAAGAGAAGGCAGGTCTGGGAAATCCTCAGGATTATCTCCAGCTAGCTTATACTTACCGTAAGCAGATGTGATCGTCACACTTTTCACTCCTTCATCTACATCAAAAGTCACGGGTTGCTCTGGTAGGGCCTTCAAAGTATCGAGTAAGATCTTTGCTGTGATTGCTATGCGACCATTTTCTTCTCCAGATACATTGAGAGTCGTGATGATTGTTGTTTCCAAGTTGGAAGCAGTGATGGTCAGTTTATCACCATTCAAATCAAACAGATAATCCTCAAGTATAGGGAGCACTGTATTAGCTCCAACGACACCATTGGCTAATGACAACTTCTTTTGTAAATCAGATGCAGAAACGCTAAACTTCATCGTATATCATTTACGTAAGTGAACATAATCAAAAGAAAGATCAAGTACAGCCAGAGAGCTTTTATCACTTACTTCCAAAGTGAACAAAAATAGATGTTTGTCTCGACTTGGAAGTCGCCATCATTAGAATACTTTTGCTAGCACCTTAAAGCTTAGTACCGTGCTCGATCATCTTTCACTTCCACCAGAGATACAACCTATCTCTCATATCAGGATTCCTGAGGTGGTGAATTATACAAGTATCCAAGGTATACCAGTATATGAGGTGCGCAAAAAAAAGTCAGAGATTGTACTTATAGAGCTCGTATTTAGAGCTGGCAGACCCTATGAGGCAAAAAAACTGGCAGCCACAGCATGTGCTTCGCTTATGCGTCAAGGAGCGGGCAAATACTCTAGCGAGGTACTATCAGAAGAGATTGATTTTTTAGGGGCTACACTCAGTACAAAGGCAAGTATGGACTATATCTCCATCAAGGCTGTATGTATGAAAAAGCAGTTTGAAAGTCTTCTGGAGATACTAGGTACGATCATCAATGAACCTCACTATGATCAGCGGGAGTTCGAACTCTATAGAGAAAGAAGCATCTCTAGACTTCAACTACAACTAGCAAAACCTGATATCAAATCATATAGGGCTATCACAGAAGCGATCTATGGCCATGATCATCCCTATGGATACAATAGCTCTGAGGCATACTACAATGATCTAAACATAGATCATCTTAAGACTCACCATGAGCGGTATATACACTCAGCTAACTGTCATGTATTTGTAGCAGGTGATATCGAAGATGATGATCATGTCATGATAGATGAGCTATGTAGTATGATACCTGTAGGGCGCCATAGGCCTATGCCGACTAAGGAATTGTCTCAGCATAATAATCGACCAGTGAGCATGAGGTTAGAAGGAGGCACGCATCAAGCCTCTATAAGAATCGGGAGAAAGGCAGTCACGAGAATGCATGAAGATTTTTATGGACTCAATTTTTTATGCAATCTCCTTGGTGGATTTCAAGGCTCGCGCCTTGTATCTGAACTCCGCGAAAAAAGAGGGCTTACCTATGGCATCTATAGTATGCTGGACGTCTTAGCACATGATGCAGATATGATGATTTCTACGGAAGTTGCGAGGGAAAAAGTGGATGAGAGTCTTAGTACAATCTACGATGAGATGGAAAAACTTACCCAAGAACTAGTTGGTCCAGAAGAAATCCGAAGAGTGAATAATTATATCTTAGGAAATTACTTAAATCTTTTTGATGGCCCTTTCAATAGCATAAGGGGTATAAAATCCTTAGTTTTGGCGGACTTTCCCATGAATATGCTGGACTCTCTTATCGAGTCTTCTGTCGGCTTTAATGCAGAATATATAAGACAGATGGCTGAGAAGTATTTTAAAAGGAATGATTTTTGGGAAGTAATAGTCGGAACACCCGATTAAGGAGTAAGGTAATCAATGAGCCTATTTAGTTTTTTCAAGCAAGAGTTAGCTATAGATCTCGGTACGGCCAATACGCTTATAGTGTATGACGACAAGGTTGTAGTGGATGAGCCATCTATAGTTGCTATGGACAGAAACACGCGTGAACTGCTCGCAGTTGGTATCAAGGCGATGCATATGCATGAAAAAACCCATAACAATATAACTACGGTTCGTCCGCTGAAGGATGGTGTTATAGCAGACTTTCAAGCTGCAGAAAACATGATTCAAGGTATGATCAATATGGTCGAGGGTCGGAGAAGATTTTTCACCCACCTTAAGATGGTGATCTGTATACCATCTGGAATCACAGAGGTAGAGAAAAGAGCAGTCTTTGATAGCGCGGACCATGTAGATTCTAAGGAGACCTATCTGATCCACGAGCCGATGGCAGCAGCCTTAGGTATCGGTATCAATGTGATGGAGCCGATGGGCAATATGATTATCGATATAGGTGGGGGTACTACAGAGATCGCAGTGATCGCATTAGCGGGTATCGTCACAGATCAATCTATCAGGACTGCAGGAGATGAACTCAATGATGATATCGTAGAGTACGTCAAGCGCATGCACAACTTGCTCATAGGAGAAAGAACTGCTGAGCGCATCAAGAAGGAAGTTGGTTCCGCTACGGTAGAACTAGAGAATCCACCAGAAAAAATAGCCGTCAACGGTCGAGATCTCCTGACAGGGATACCTAAGCAGATATTTGTAGGTCATGAAGAAGTAGCTGAGGCTATCGATAAGTCTTTGGCTAAGATCGAAGATGCCGTCATCAGAGCGCTAGAAGAAACACCCCCAGAGCTTTCTTCTGATATCTATCGTACCGGTATTTTCTTAACGGGTGGAGGTGCTTTACTTCGAGGGTTAGATAAGCGCATAGCTGAGAAGACTAAGCTAAAGGTATTCGTAGCGGACGATCCGCTTAGGGCTGTCGTCCGAGGAACAGGGAAGGCCTTGAAGCATACTAAGGAGTATACATTCTTGATGGATCGAAGAAGTATGTGATATGTCTGTGCTAACTAGTTTAACGCAGAGATACTCACACATTGCTCTTTTTATTTTTTGCGAAATCATCGCATTTGTCCTCATCATTAATTTTAATCATAAACAAAGAGATATTTTTTTGCACTCTTCTTCATTGTTTGGAGGAAAGATGCTGGATACTAAGACGGAGCTTACTGACTTTGTGACTCTTAAAACTGCTAACGAAGACCTTCAACAAGAAAACGCCCGTCTTCTGGAAGAGTTACTTGCAAAACCTGATATACAGGATACAATACGAGCCCAAAGGCCATCGCTTACTTATGATGTCATGCCGGCCACTGTGATCAATAACAACATCATGTCTCTGCGCAATCATATGACTCTTGATGTCGGAAGAGATCAAGGTGTCTCTGCTTCCATGGGTGTAATAACATCGGATGGGGTGGTAGGAGTCGTAAAAAAGGTGGGCAAAAGTTACTCAAGTGTTTTATCTCTGCTACATGTTGATACTAGGATAAGCGCGAGTATCAAAGACGATAATTTTTTTGGTACTCTTTCATGGAAAGGAGATTTGTATAATGAAGTTTTTTTGTCAGATATACCTACGCACGCCAGAATATCTATAGGAGACTCTATAACTACCAATGGATACTCAACTATATTTCCGAAAGGGATAAACATAGGAGTAGTAAAAGAATTTGGGGTTAATAAAAACGGAGCTTTCTATGATGTCAAAGTTACTCCGACTGTAGACTTTACTAATCTTGAACGTGTCTACCTTCTTAAAGGTACCTTTGATGAAGAATTGATTTCTATATCATCAGATGAATAGGCTATACGTCAGCCATGCGATACAATCTTTAGTTATCATTTTCATACAAGTGTTGCTACTAAAGAATGTACAAGTACCAGTGTTGGACAGATATACTCTGACGATCATGATATACCCGATAGTGATCATTTTTTTACCATTAGAGACGCGGCGATCTGTAGTTATAATAGGAGCTTTTTTTGTTGGGTTGTTTATAGACTTGTTTTATGATTCTATCGGTGTGCATACGGCGGCTCTGGTCTTAACGGGCTTTCTTAGGACACCGGTCTTACAGCTTGTAGAGCCAAGACAAGGGTATCGCAATGGAACCACCCTCAGTGGCAAGAACTACGGACTTTCTTGGATTATGATCTTTACAGCCATCATGCTTTTGGGACATATCCTTGCCTATTATAGTATTGATGCATTCACCTTTGTTTTTTTCTTGAAGATTATAGTTAGCACTATCCTAACCTTTCTTGTGTCATATATCATTATTCTCCTTTACAAATCGTTAGTACAATAATGAATGATATCAGATATAAGACCATCGTGACGCTCGTCTGGATAGGGGGGCTCTTGTTGATCGGACATCTTGGTATACACCAACTCGTAGACACGTCGTATCAAGAGCAGGCCCAAGATCGAACCTTGATCAAGAGGCCGATAACTGCCCCTCGAGGGATCATATTTGATCGAGACTCAGAACTGCTTGTAGTGAATGATCCAACCTATGAGATAGAGATCATCACAAGAGAGATAGATCCAGATATGGACAAGACACTCTTCTGTGATTTGCTCGGTATAAGCCTTGAAGACTATGATCAGCTTCTCGATATAGCGCAGTCTAGAAAGTATTATAAGAGTTATATCCCGATAACTTTTCTGTCCCAGATAGATCCACTGGATTTTGCAAAGTTTCAGGAGCACTTGTTTCGCTTTCCAGGTTTTTACCCGCGACTGAGTAATCGACGTAGTTATCCATCGCCGCATGCCGCGCATGTCCTTGGTTATATAAGCGAGGTCACTAATAACGATATCGAAGACTCTCCAGAGACCTATACCATGGGTGATGTTAAAGGAGTCAGCGGCATCGAACGAGTATATGAAGATGAACTCAGAGGAGAAAAAGGGATAGAGTATATACTGAAAGACAATGTCGGCAGAGAAGTCGAAGAATATGACAAAGGAGAATTAGATCGACCAGCTACAGGAGGAGAAGACTTATATACTACACTTGACATACAACTACAGTCATATGGAGAAGAGCTTATGGCTAACAAACGGGGCAGCATTGTGGCTATAGAGCCGGCTACCGGCGAGATATTAGCTATCGTAAGTGCCCCATCTTATGATCCTAACAAATTATCCCTGAGTAAATACCGGAGTAGTACTTATCTAGACATGCTTGGAGATACTATCAATGAACCACTGCTAGATAGGCCGATCCAGGCAACTTATCCTCCAGGGTCGATTTTTAAGCCGATTATATCTCTCATAGCTATGCAGGAAGGTGTTTGGTACCCTTCTAGGCCGATGACGTGTACGGGAGAATATGATGTCAATAAGAAAAGAGGCTTTGTTCAAAAGTGTCGAGATCACCCATCACCATATAATGTCCAGACGGCACTACAACACTCTTGTAATACTTACTACTATCAGATGATCAAGGAGTATCTGGAGAAGTATGGATACAACAATCCCGGGGAAGCTATGGATGAGCTGATGGCCCATCTGAAAGACTTCGGTATCGGAGAAAAATTAGGCGTGGACCTCATGCATGAAAAAGAGGGCTTTCGACCGAGTGCAGCCTACTATGATAGAACGATTAATACGACCACTTATAAATGGAGGTCCTCATATGTGTTGTCTCTAGGTATCGGACAGGGAGAGCTGGAGCTTACGACTTTACAAATGGCAAATCTGGCTGCTATCATGGCTAACCGAGGTCACTACTACACACCGCATATCATCAAGTCTTTCAGTTCTGATAGAGATCTTGGTTTGAATTATCAGCAGTCGAAGTCCGTAAGAATAGATAGCCAGTACTTTCCTCCGATCATCGATGGTATGGAGGCGGTTATCAGGGCAGGCACTGGATATCGTGCATATGTAAGGGGTCTTGATATCTGCGGTAAAACGGGCACCTCACAGAACGCAGGAGAGGATCATTCGGTATTTTTTGGTTTTGCTCCTAAGGAGAATCCTAAGATAGCTCTTGCTGTATATGTGGAGAATGCTGGAGGGGGAGGTACCGTAGCGGCGCCTATAGCTGGACTCATGATCGAGAAGTATCTGCGTGATTCTATTCCTCCTAACCGATTAGCCGAAGAAAACCGTGTAAAAGAGATTGTTTTGACTAATGTGCCTGAGACATAATCTGTTATTCTACTTTCGTAAATATTTTAACCCAAGATGATCATCTCAGCCATTGTTGCAGCAGCTACTAATCGTGTGATCGGTGTCGATAATGATCTGCCATGGAGACTCCCCAAAGATCTCAAGTGGTTTAAAGAAAAGACGCTTCATCGACATGTGATACATGGAAGAAAATCATTTGAGTCACTTCCTTTCCCTCTACCTAAGCGTATC
>CAYYBR010000017.1:0-29632 GCA_964470035.1 uncultured Saprospiraceae bacterium | reverse complement strand
AATACACGACAATTTTACTACAATCTATCAACTATCATATTTGTCGCACTTTTGTAGCATGGCTCAAGAAACGCCAAAGATGGATATTCGACGCTTAGACTTGCCAAGTCTTTCTGATTATATATCATCCATCAAAGAGCCTTCCTTTCGAGCAAAGCAGATCTATCAGTGGCTCTGGGAGAAGGGAGTGACTTCTTTTGCTGAGATGACTAACCTATCAAAATCCCTTCGCGATAAACTATCAGAAGAATTTGAGATAAAAGCTATCTCTACAGACCTAGTACAGAGAAGTTCGGACGGAACTGTCAAGTGCAGATTTAAACTGCATGACGGTCTCTTTATCGAAGCTGTATTGATACCGGTGCCAACTGACGACCGCTATACGGTTTGTGTTTCATCTCAAGTGGGATGTAGCCTGAGTTGTAAGTTTTGTGCTACAGGTCAGATGAAACGTATGCGCAATCTTGATCCTGGAGAAATCTATGATCAAGTCAAGATGGTGCAAGATATCTGTCTGGACACGTATGATCATCCACTGACCAATATCGTCTTTATGGGTATGGGGGAGCCCCTCCTCAATTACCAAAATGTACATGAGAGTATCAATATTATCACTTCGGAGAAAGGCCTTCACATGTCGCCTAAGCGCATTACCATTAGCACTGCCGGCATAGCAAAGATGATAAGACGACTTGCAGACGACCATAGCAAGGTGAATCTCGCATTGTCACTCCATGCTGCCACTGACACCAAGCGTCATGAGATCATGCCTATAAACGAGCATAATAATTTGGATACCCTCCAAGACGCCATCCAATACTACTACTCTAAGACGCGAAATAAGGTGAGCTACGAATACATTACTTTCAAAGGATATAATGATACTGTCGAAGATGCTCAGGCTCTGGTAAAGCTCTGTAAGCGATACCCAGTGCTCATCAACATCATCGAGTATAACCCGATCCCGGGAGTGACTTATGAGAAGAGCGATCCACTTACCATAGATCAGTTTGCATCCTATCTGCGAGGTCAGGAAGTGATGGTAACTGTAAGAAAGAGTAGGGGCCAAGATATAGATGCCGCATGTGGCCAACTAGCAGATCAAGCACCAGCCTGATATCACTTACGTAAATGATTATCAACTGGACTTAAAGTCTGTCATCAAGATTTTAAGCTCTACCCGTTGATTTTTCTTTCTGGCAGCCATGTCTTTTCTATCATTGGGGATTACTGGTTTGCGCTTGCCATATCCTTTATAGTAGATCCTTTTTGTACTGATTCCATTTTTTGCAATGTATGTCGCTACGGCCTTGGCTCTGCGCGAAGAAAGCTCATCACTATAGCCCTGGGATATAACAGTACTTGTATGTCCCCCAACTTCGATAACGATGTTGTCATTTCTCTTTAGAAATTCTACAACCTCATCAAGAGCTAAAACGGATTGCTCGTTAAAAGCGGAAGAATCATGTTCGAAGTATATATCATTGATTCTGATGATCTGTCCTTTCTTAAAAGAGGTAGCATGAAGCTGAGGTAAGATTTTCTTTTTTGGTTGAGGTTCTGAATCCTCTTGAGGAGTCATGACCATAGCTGGGATATCAGTACTAGAAAGACTTTCAGCTACAGGAGTTGGAGCTGTCTTAGTTGGAGGCTTGGTCCTATTAGGCGTTGCCACAGCGACTACCTCATCGGCTTCAGTCTCTAGTTCATCATTTTCGTCACATGGTATTCGCTTGATCGGAGATGCGTTATCCAGAAGTAGGTGGCCATTATAAGGTATAAGGGTGGGGACTTTATAGAAGGTTTCGAGGGTGATATAATTCACCGGACTATTAGGGCGAAATTCAAACTCATAAGTTCTCCATTCATCATTGCTTACGGTTACAGATTCGCCAAGAAGTTCTTTTTTGCCGCAGATACTTCTTCCACCCCAGATACGCAGTACTGCGGGTTGTGTATAGTTTTCCTCTCTTATATTACCAAAAGCATCCTTCCTTCCTTGCACTCCACTTACATAGTACCGCGATCGTGATAGCTCGATATTAAAAGAGTAGCATTTATCTGCATCAAGAGTACTAGGTAGTCTTTGTGATATGGCCTCCCAAGTATCATTAGATCTTACCACCATACCAAGAAAAGTCTTCCCTTCTGATGGCTTTGTATTTACCTTCCAGACATGTTGGACTAAAGTGTCTATTTGAATACCAGATATGGTTCTTCTTTGTCTTATTTCTCTGGTTACGAGAGGGTGTAGATCTGGTGGGCTTTCAGCGGGGAACATCATCCTTCCACAATCAAACCATTTTTCGATTTTGGGCCCTCCTTTAATGCCTTTATGAGGTATACCTTCAAAAGAAGCATTGCTTAGGGTGATCTCTTGGCCATATATGAAGCCTGAGAATAAAAATAGGATGAATATAAAAAGTCGCTCTTTCATCAGTGGTCCTTATCACAGTTCATGACTCTAGACAAGATCTTTAACGATTACAAAGTCCAAGAGGTATACTCCAAGATATTAAAGTATTGTGAATGATACCAGTGATTATTCCCCAACAGGGGCAAGTCTAACTGTCAATCCATTATTATCCTCCGTCATTTTGATCTGACAGCCTAACCGGCTATTGTCTTCCACAAAAAATGCTTGATCCAGCATATCTTCTTCATCTTCAGATGGATCATTAAGCTGGTGATCAGACTCGACATAGACATGACAAGAAGCACAAAGTGCCATACCCCCACACGTACCTTCCACATCTAATTCGGAGGCACGACAAATCTCCATCAGATTAAAATTCATATCTGTAGGTGCCTCTATCTCATGGGTTTCACCTTCCCTATCTATGACCTTTATGTTGATGACATCTTCCATAACTTCGCTTAAAAAGAGAAGCGAAGTAGGGAATACTTCGCTTCAAAAACTTTTAATACTCAATCCCTAAGAGTATTGCTACTCAAAGCCATTGACTCCCGCTACCGTTGTATACTTAAAACTAAGTTTGGCATCAGGATATATATATTTAAATGCAGATTGAACCATTAAAGTTCCTTCGTGAAATCCACATAATATTAATTTAAGTTTTCCTTCATAGTCGTTGATATCGCCTATCGCATAGATACCATCGACATTAGTGCTATAGTCCTTGGTGTCTACGGTGATTGAGTTGCGATTTATATTCAATCCCCAGTCGGCTATCGGCCCTAGTTTTGGAGAAAGACCAAAGAGCGGTATAAAGTTGTCTACCTGTTTTGTAAACTCTCCTTGTTCTTTTGATTTGATAACCACTTCTTTGAGGACTCCATTTCCGTTTACACCTATGGCTTGGGCTTCTGTGATCAAGTTTACTTTCTTAGCCTTTGCTAGTTCCATCACCTTATCTACAGAGTCCAAGGCTCCTCTAAAAGAGGTTCGTCGATGTATAAGGGTGATCTCTGAGGCGATATCTGCAAGCTCGATAGTCCAGTCTAAAGCACTATCTCCTCCTCCAGCTATGAGTAATTTTTTGTCTCTGAACTTTTCAGGATCCTTTACCATATAGTCGATGCCCTTGTCTTCGAACTTACCGATTCCTTCGATCGGCGGTTTGCGGGGTTCAAAACAACCGAGTCCAGCCGCTATGGCTATTACTGGAGCTTGGATTTTGGTGCCTCGATTAGTGGTGAGTTGATACATCTTTTCATCCACTTTTTCTATCTGTTCTGCCCTTTCGCCCAGAGTAAATCCTGGTTTAAAAGGCTCGATCTGTTTCATGAGATTGTCCACTAACTCTCCCGCAAGTATACTCGGATAGCCAGGGATGTCATAGATAGGTTTCTTAGGATAGATCTCAGCTAACTGTCCACCTGGTATGGGGAGTGCATCTATAAGATGACATTTGAGTTTGAGCAATCCAGCTTCAAATACTGTAAAAAGTCCTACTGGACCAGCTCCTATGATTAGTATGTCTGTTGTAATCATTGTGTAAAATTAATTCCTTTCTCGATGATGATTAGAGTGTTGTATGTAAACCACATTCGGTCTTAGATGTTCCTTGCCATCTTCCACTTCTTCCTTGGCCTTTCGCTGTACAGTGTGTACATCCTACTGAAGCGTATCCTTCAGAGACTAATGGATGTGGGGGTATAAAGTTGTCTATCAAAAACTTTTCGAAGCCCTTAGAGGTGGTGTCGATGTTAGGATGCATCTTAATAATACCTTTTCGGGATTCGAATATGTCAAGATTCTCTCTGAACGGAGTGGAGTTCATCAAGAGCCCTGACACCCAATATTTCTTGCCTTTTTTATAAGGCTCAAACGGTTTAATCTTGTTCATGTGGCAACAAGAGTCTTGGTCAGATTCCCAAAGTTGAGACTCTCTAGCGCCCATATTATCTTCTACGCTGGGGAGCACATTGATGATATTCAGACCCAATAATCTTGTTAAAGCCTCTTTGTAGCCGATAGTTTGCTTGAAACAAAAAGTCGTATCTATAAAATGTATTGGATGACCTGGTGCCACCTTTGTGATCATACCCATCAGTATGCCTGATGTGGTGCCAAAAGATGAAGTCACCAATATTTCGTCATGATCAACCTCATTGAAAAGTTTTTCTAACCTTTCTAGTGGCTTGAGCGGCCAATACTGTTCATTCAGTTCTTTTATCAAAACCTTGCTGTCTTCCTCTACCATTGGCTTTACGTTATTCATCAACTAGGGATTTTGTGAGTCGGTTGAGCTCTTTTACTTTTTCTTCGAAGTCGCCTTTCAGGCGATCTCTGATGACCTTGAGATTATTAACTAGGTCATTGGTTTCTGTTGGCATGATCTCTTCGAGAAGTTGCCTCATGCGTTTTGCAAATGTGGGTGACTTTCCATTAGTCGATATACCTACTTTGACATCACCACGGGTTACTATAGAACACATATAGAAATCACATAGAGCTGGGGTATCAGCCACATTGACGATCTTGTTATGCTTTTTAGCAGCCCTGTGTACCTCCTGGTTTACCTCGGTGATATTAGTAGCTGCTATGATGATGTCGTGATCGATCACATCATCAGGTACAAATGCACGCTTAACTACATTGATCTGAGTAGGGTACTCTTCTAACAATTCTTGTACAGGATCACTGACCCAAGGAGCAACGATATCTATCCGTGCATTTGGGCTACTCTTTAGGATGAATGAAAGTTTTTCATGACCTACTTCTCCAGCACCAACGATGAGCATGGGAAGCCTATCGAGCCGCAAGAATACTGGGTATAATGGATTCTGATCTACTTCCATGTCACCCTTACTTTTTCTTTCACTATAGAAGGATGAAGCTTTACGACCTCACCTATCACTATGATGCCCGGAGTTGGTAGTTGCGCTTCTTGGACTTGCTCGTAGATATCTTTAGCACTTGCGATCACCACGGCTTCTTCACTTGTCGAACCCTTTGATATGACCATGACAGGTACATCTGCTTTGCCTTCACTGCAGTATATCTCAGCGATCTCTGAAAGCTTTTTCATGCCCATCAGGATGACTGCGGTGGCATCAGACTTGGCAGCTTGATATATGTCTTCAGATATATGATGATCTTTAGTTGTCCCAGTCATGACCCAAAAACTCTCAGATATATTTCTTCGTGTCAAGGGTACTCCTTGGATCAAGGGTAAGCTCGTTGAGCTACTGATCCCAGGTATAACATCAACTTTAAAACCTAGTTTTTCTAGCGAAATTTTTTCTTCATGCCCGCGTCCAAACACAAAGGGATCTCCACCTTTTAAGCGTACGACATGACCGTACTGCTTTGCATATGATAGGATGAGAGTGTTGATATCAGCTTGCTTTAGGCTATGTCGACCGCATCTCTTACCTACGTAGATTTTGATGCACTCTGGACTTGCATAACTCAGTAGCTCTTCTGCACTCAGCGCATCATATAGGATGACATCTGCACTAGAAAGAGCCTTCATACCTTTTACAGTTATTAGCTCAGGATCGCCTGGACCAGCACCAACGAGAGTAACTTTACCTTTCATCATGCTTTATAGTAGCTTGAGACTACTTCTTTGTTTTCTGTAAGAGACTTCTCGCGATATGCAAGCACTTTTCCTAGGAAGCTCTCCGCTTCTTGTACATACGCTTTCGCAAATGTTTCACCAGGACCATTTTGATTGATAGAGAGTACCTGATCTGGAAAGTTGTAACCTAGCTCTAACTTGTCAGCATCCAAGATCTGTTCTTGAAAGTCGCTGATAATCTTATTCTGAGTATTGCACTTTACATCTTCGCTCAGGAGTAGCGCCTTGGCACCTATCACATAAGTATTATAAGCGTGGTAGATAGCTTCAGGATATGCTCCTTCGCTCAGTTTTTCTAATGCCGTATCCAGCTTGTCTTTAGCATCCTTGATGATCGTGCCAACTACATCGAGGATAACACCTGCACATTCTCCTACACCTATGGCCTGCTGATAGTGATGATCTTGATCCCAGTCCATGAGGATTTCTTCAGTTGCACCTTCCACATTAGCAAATGGTTTTAGGAGGTCGTAGAAATACTTTCTTCCTCCAAGTCTTTCGTAGAAGACATTGAAGTACTCACCCTCTGTACTATGCTTGTCATAGTGATCTAAGACCGTTCTTACTACGTCTAGAGACCTTTTTGTAGGGACCTTGAGCACTTTATCAGCTATGTAACTTTTGCCACTTGGATCGAGTCCGCCACCGAGGAGGATTTGCATAGCAGGGATGACTAGATTATTCTTCTTGATAGAGCTCCCATGAAATCCGATATTGGCGATGGTATGTTGGCCGCAGGCATTCATACACCCGCTGATTTTTATTTTGATGTGTTTTTCTTCTAGTAACTCTGGATATTCTTCGGCCAGCATAGTCTCTAGCTGTTTTGATAATCCAGTGCTATTAGTTACTCCAAGATTGCAGGTATCTGTGCCAGGGCAAGCTGTTATGTCTGCTATAGAGTCATATCCGACTTCGGCAAAACCAAAGCCATCTAAGATGGTAAATAACTCAGCGAGATGAGATTCATTTACGAAAGTGAGAAGCAGGTTTTGATTGATAGTTAAGCGGATATCATCTGCCGCATATCTCTTAACGATGCGCGATAGATACCTAGCTTGCTCAGACGAAAGGTCACCAAGCAGCACCTTGATATATACACCGTATAAGCCATCCTGCTTCTGTGAGAAGGTATTCGTCTTTTTCCAAAGCTCAAACTTTTTAGGATCTTTCGGTTCAGTTACCTCTGGCTCAAAGTATGGAGCTGGTTCTCTAAGCGCAAATGATGTGGTGTCTATGTCAAAGGTCTTAAAAGGAAGCGCCCCTTTCTCAAGATCTACGAGCCTCATGTATTCTTCAAGACCGACCTTCTTGATCAAGAACTTCATTCTAGCCTTATTTCTCTTCTCTCTCTCTCCGTATCTGTCAAAAACCCTTAGCCCAGCTTCCATAAATGGAATGAGCTCATCTGCGGCAAGGAAGTCATAAGCTTTATGAGCAGTGATGGCCTGCGCACCTAGCCCACCTCCTACATATACCTCAAATCCTCTAATGCCATCTTTGATGACAGGTATGAATCCAAAGTCATGCATAAAGGTGAAAGCTGTGTCTTTTGAGCTAGAAGAAAAAGCCACTTTGATCTTTCGACCCATCTCCTGACAAATCGGATTACGCATGAAGTAGTGTGCTGCTTCATAAGCATAAGGAGAAACATCAAATGGTTCGTCAGGATCTACACCTGCCTCAGGAGAAGCTGTTATGTTTCTTACGGTATTTCCACAAGCTTCACGTGCGGTGATGTCCTTCTCGGCAAGTGCAGTCCATACTTCTGGACTGTCTTCAAGCTTGACATAGTGCAGTTGGATATCTTGTCTAGTGGTAAGGTGCAAGTTGCCAGTAGCATATTTGTCAGATACATCTGCTATCCGTACAAGTTGATCTGCAGTAATACTGCCATAGGGGATCTTGATACGGAACATCTGCACACCGAGCTGGCGCTGACCATATACTCCCCTCGTTAGGCGATATAATCTGAAGCGCTCCTCATCCATCTTTCCTTCTTTGAAAGAGGAGATGTTCTGCCGTAGCTCATCGATATCTATCTGATCTTCTTTTTTGATTGTTATTCCCGCTGTTTCAGCCATGTTGTATATTCTGTATAATAAAAAACCCGCCAAGATCATCTTGACGGGTCAGTATTTCCAATTGTCTTTTATTGTCTATATCGTCCTTGTCCAAGATGAGTAGTCATTACTACAGCAACAGCAACAGCAGCAACATGTCGCAGTACAGCAACAAGTAGAGCTAGTAAATGTGATTCTGTCTGTGATACTCATATAACTATTCAATAAAAAACCTCTACAAAGATCATACTTCGAAGAGGTTCATATATTTATAACGTGCACGAAGTAAGCTAATTGCCTTTACAGCAACAACAGCAAACTGCGATACAAACGTTGATTATCATACGACAAAACTATGCGTGCATATTCACTTTTCAAAGCCTTGAGGCGAATAATGTCGCTTAAAAGGCTTTTTTAACTATCTGTTAATATTAGTTTAGAATCATATCGTCATGTAACCTATATAGAGGTGTAAAGGTTATTAGTATATATTCGTTACTAGATTAAAGATTAAGTATCACTTATGACTCGATGGATAATTAGCTTGGCTTTTTTGATAGCAAGTTCGGCACTGATCGGACAAGATGAAGCAGAGGTTAGCAATGATGTCAATCTCTGGAAGACCCTTTCTAAGATCACATATAAGAAAGAGTATGATGAGTTTCTCGGATTTAAGATAGACAAGCCTGTATTTGCAGAAGATGTGAAGGACTTAGAAGGTGATGTTGTCACAGTCAAAGGATATATCATACCTGTAGAAGGATATAAAAGTCACAGCGAGTTTATCTTTTCTGCCTATCCGTATAACATGTGCTTCTTTTGCGGAGGTGCAGGGCCAGAAACAGTCATGGAAGTTGAAGCGAGTGAAGATGTAGAGTATACAGCTGAGCAAGTGACACTTACGGGCAAACTCCAACTCAATGCTGACGACGTGAATCGACTGATGTATGTCCTCGTCGATGCTACCTTGGTACAAGGATAATTTCTAGTTTTTATATAGTCCTCCTGAAGTCATACCTTACTGACTGGATACAACACTATCTGTGTCTTTAGTCAAGCAACTAGGAGGAGAGACTATATTATATGGGTTTGGACAGATCTTACCACGGATCTTCCACTATATCATATTTAATTCTTATCTGACCTATCGACTCAATGAGTCTCCAGATGAATATGCTGTCTATCTTGGTCTTTATGCTTATGCTTCTATTCTGATTGTTATTTTTTCATTCAGGCTGGATACTGCATTTTTTCGATATGCCACAAAGGACTACTCGCAGCCCGATGTACTCCGTACAGCACTAGGGCCACTATTATTAAGCTGTGTGTTACTACTCTTTCTAGGTTTCTCATATGCTGATGACATTGCTACTCTGTTAAAATACCCAGGTAAAGGTTATTACGTGAAGTGGTTCGCTTGCATCATAGCGATGGATATCCTTGCCTTGCTGCCGATGGCCAGATTGAGGTTACAGTCACGAGCTAAGATGTTTGTTTCCTTCAAGTTGTTCAATGTGATAGTAACTGTCATCCTCGTGCTCTTCTTTTTGGAGATACTTCCTAAAGGAGAAGGATCTTGGGTACATCAGTGGCTTCCTTATGCGACCAGTGACATAGACTTTGTTTTTATCAGCAACATGATCGCTAGTGCATTGCTTCTAGTTGGCCTGAGCTTTGTATTTCCGCTCCGGGAGGGTAGGCTGGATAGGGGTCTCTTTTGGAAGATGCTTACCTACTCTTGGCCACTTGTGATAGTAGGTATCGCGGCTAGCATCAATCAGTTTTTTGGGGTGCCGCTTCAAACTTTTCTACTCGGCGAAGATTATGAGGCTAATAAAAGAGAAGCAGGCATCTATGGAGCAGTACAAAAGATCCCAGCTTTGTTGGCCATGGTGACTACTGCTTATAACTATGCGGCGGAACCTTTCTTTTTTAGACACGCTGAACACAAAGACAAGAAGCAACTCTTTGGAGATATAGCGCTCTTCTTTGTGATCATCGCTGGAGCAGTCTCTATTATGATTTTTGTACAGTTGGATTTGATCCAATACTTGATTGGATCGACCTACCGTGAGGGACTGTATCTAGTACCTATTCTACTCTTAGCTTATCTTCTTTTGGGACTCTATTATAACGTATCGATCTGGTACAAACTAAGTGATAAAACAGGCTATGGGGCTGTCATAGCTGTACTTGGATCCATCATCACGATCGGTGTGAGTATTCTTTTTCTCCCAAGTTTTGGTGTAGTGGCCTCTGCATATGCGGCCCTTGCTTGTTATATCGTGATGGTGATGGCTGCATACATACTCGGACAAAAGATCTATGCCATCGATTATCCTGTTTGGTCCATACTTAGGACGCTTGGACTAGTCGTGATGGTGATGGCTGTAGGTTATTACTGCCGGTTCGAAGATCTAATAGTGAATACTCTACTAGGTTTTGGACTGGTCTTAGGCTATCTAGCCATCATATATATCCTCGAAAAAAAGAAGATTAAGATGTACTTCTAGTTGGTTACGGTGACCCTTATTCTTTCATCTCTATTAGCAACGGACCATATGGTATGAAAGATATGTCTTGCTCTTTTCTCCATCAGATCTAGATCTATCTTTTCTACGGTATCAGTAAGCCTATGATAGTCTGCATGAACACCATTAAAATAAAAGATAGAAGGGATACCATGCTTAGCAAAGTTGTAGTGATCCGATCGAAAATAAAATCGATTAGGGTCTTCTTCTGAGTTGTATTTATAGTCCAGAAGCAAGTTGCTATAAGTGGCGTTAGTTTCTTCATTGATGTCATGGAGGTCTTGACTCAACCGATCAGATCCTATCACATAGATGTACGGATCTCCTTTTTCTAGGTATTCTTTTCCCCATCTACCGACCATGTCGATATTGACATCAGCTACAGTATTTTCTAGCGCAAAGATGGGATTAGCAGCATAGTACTCAGAACCGAGTAGGCCCTTCTCTTCTCCAGTTACTAATAAACAAAGAACACTGCGCTTAGGCCCATGACCTAGCTTCTTAGCAGTTACTAATGCTTCGGCGATTTCGAGTACAGTCGTTGTCCCTGATGCATTGTCATCAGCACCATTATAGACTTCATCACCTTTTGTACCGACATGATCATAGTGTGCGGATACAACTACGACTTCTTCAGGTTTTTTGGAGCCTTCTATGAAGCCCATGACATTGTATCCAGAAAGCACATCACGCTTAGGCTCTATAGTAGCATCAGTAGTTATGTCTAACTCATGATAAGTGGTTGTCTCTTTACCCATTCTGATAGCATCGCGACTTGCTATGATCGCCGCTGCTCTTTCACCAAGGATTTCTTGCGCTCTGGTTGGAGAAAGAAAGATAGTATTCGCCCCATAGTTGGTGTCTTTAAAATTACCAAGTTGAGTTACTCTATTGACGAGGGCTCTTCTGTTTTGATTGATGATTGACTTGAGATCGTTGGCGATAATGATGACAAGCTCTGCTCCTTTCTCTTGAGCAAGTTTAGATTTTCTTTTCCAATCACTGGACCACTCGCTTGGGTCTTCAGTTTTGCTGATTAATGATATACCTGATTCAGTTGTAGGTTCGCCATCCCAGACCATGACCACCTTACCGCTCACATCTATATCTCTATAGTCGGAGTACATCTGATCTTCGATGCCGTATCCTGCGAATACTACCTCACCATCTGCAATCTTACTTTTCGAACTAAACTGAGGAAATGCTATGAAGTCTTGAAGAAACTTTAGCTCTTTGCCCGCTAGAGACAAGCTGTTGTTTTCCCAAGAGCTGAAGGTAAAGTCTACTGATTGGTAGTAAGTCTCATTTTCACCGATGGTTGGAAGCCCAAGTCTTGCGAACTCGTTTGATATGTACTCAGCAGCCTTAGCATTACCCCTGGTACCTGTCTCTCTGCCTTCATACTCATCGCTAGCTAGTGTATAGATGTGTTCCTTTAGATCGAAAGTTGATATGGTCGTGCTTAGCTTGAAAGACCAGTCTTTCATGTCCGTCTTGACTTGTCTGGTCGGATCAGGCATCGTCTTATGACTTGCGTATTGTGCTTGGACAAGATTACAAAAAGTGACCATGATGATCCCTAGAATAGAACTGAGTTTCATATCTACAAAATTGGATTGCAAATATACTTCTTACCTGAAGCTCTTGCTCAAGATGTACTCAGCAGGTATGCACTACCGATGGAGTTATCTTATCTACACGCCGTTTATGTCGTCCACCGTCAAATGAATGATCTAGAAATGCATCAACTATATCTATGGCTAGTCCTTCTTCGATAAATCTAGCAGGCAGAGCAAGAGCATTGGCGTCATTGTGTTGTCTTGTCAATGCTGCCAACTCAGCAGTCCAGCAAAGCCCACACCTTATACCTGTATATTTGTTGGCAGTCATGGCTACACCATTGCCGCTACCACAGATTAAGATCGCTAGATCTGAAGTGCCATCGATCACATCTTGACAAGTTGGATGAGCGAAGTCGGGATAGTCGACTGAGTCGCCTGAGTGTGGTCCATGATCATTTACGAAAGTGATACCACGACTTATTAAATGTTGTTTTACCCTCTCTTTAAGGTCGTATCCAGCATGGTCGCCTCCTATCGATATGTGCATATTAATTTCCTTAGTTTGGTACGCTTCTAGTACGATAGATGCCCAGAAGATCTTCCATCTCTTTTATGAGATCTTGGTCTCCGATACGATTAGCTATGGCAAAGACATTGAGCATCGCATTCTCTCTTCTTGGTTCATCCTGAGCAAAACTCAGCGCTTTCGTTTCTGGATCTATGCTGTCATAGAAGGCAAGAAACTCATGAGTTTCCTGAGCGAGAATTCTTAAGTGATGGATGGCTTTTTCCTTTTGCCCAGTCCTTTCGTATATGCTGATAAACGGAACCGTCGAGGCGTCATACGGAAAGTTAAAGTGTGGAAACCCTTCAAAATACTTGTCGACTATATCCACTGCTTGTTGTGCTTTGCCTTCCCTAAGAAGAGTATCCGCAGTTCTATTCAATACAAACCGATGGGCCTGGATGGCAGCACCATAGGAGTCATTGACAAACATTTTCTTTTTATCAAAGTTACCCCAGACCCACTTTTCAGTGATGTTTTTATACGCTCTCTTAGTATCTATCTTACCACTTCCGTAAATGGACAAAGACCGATCACTTGGATTTTTGAAGGGCACAACTCTCAGTGCTAATCCTTCAAATGACATATAATCATTGAGCCCCAATAGTTTGGTATTTTGACAGGTTGTAGCAAAATATACAGGGCGCTCATTGATATTAGATGCGATGACATCCATCACGGCTAATTCATCTTTCGTTACCCATGATTTGCTCTCTCCGAAGTTCAGCCTTATGTCTGTTATAGTTTGTGTGGTGTCAGCAGGGTTGTATACACCTAGTCGCTGTGCCGCCTGTGGATTTGCTTTGATGACAAACTGTCGCCCTGGGATATATGATTCAAACGTCATCTGTTGTCCGATGGGATTACTTTGTCCGGCGAATGTCAAAGCATCTGTGAGTCGCATCACTCCTTTATTAGCATCTACTATCGGTAGCTGGTTTCTCTTGTTTCCTCTGTAGGCGCTTGCCGGGATAGTAAGCTTTACAGCTGGTGCATCATTTACCTTGCGGCGAAGTTTATTGATATACCAGTCTACTGTGATAAGACTAAGGTTAACGATACGGACATCCCTACGTATATCTTCGACTTCCTGAGCATACCACAGCGGATATGTATCATTGTCACCATAGGTAAAGATGATTGCATTTGGGTCTAGGGAGTTCAGGAAGTTTTTAGCATAGTCTCTTGCACCATATTGGTCTCGGCGACTGTGATCATCAAAGTTTTGGAAGCCCATGATAACTGGGGCAGTAAGTACGAGAGCTCCCGCTATCCCAACTCCACCTAAGCCGCGTACTGACAGTTTTTCTGCTATCACATTATAGATAGCTGGGACTGCCATGCCGATCCACATACAGAAAGTGAAGAAACTTCCGACAAGTACATAGTCTCTTTCACGAGGTTCATTAGGAGGTTGGTTCGTATATATTATGATGCCTATCCCAGTAATTAAGAAGAGCATAAACAATCCTGCAAACTCCTGTGGCCGCTTAAATGCATGAAAGAACAATCCTATAAATCCGAAGATTAGCGGAAGGAAGTAGTAACTGTTATTCGCTTGATTGGTCTTAATGGTTTCGGGTAGCTCATCCATATTGTAGAGCTTTTGCTCGTCTATGAACTTGATCCCAGACTTCCAGTTTCCATCTGATTTATCCCAAGAATAATATCCTTGGCTTCCATTTTGCTTTCCTACAAAATTCCACATGAAGTATCGTGTGTACATCCATCCGATCTGATACTTGAAGAAGAAAAAGACATTAAAGGCGAAAGATGGTTTTGGGTTATTACCATATGTCATCTCGTGCCAAGTCTTATATAGATTAGGCCTGCCCATCTCTGCGTGACTGATCCTTGGAAATAACATCTTATCCGAGCTAGCATATACCGGTGTAATCTTTTCATCTACTTCTTCGTAGGAACGATCACTAGACTTTTCGTAGTAGGGAGGAAAGTCGGATATACCTTTTCTTTTTTCTCTATCATATCTGGTTGGTTTGGCATCATATGCAGGACCGTAGACAAGCGACCTTTCTCCGTATTGCTCTCTGTTGAGATATGGGAGTAACCTTGCCGGATCACTTGGCACATTCATATTGACTGGTGTATCAGCATTGGCTCTTATCACAACGATGCCTATCAAAGAGTATCCTATAGAAACCATGAGGGCGCCGACAGTTATCATCTGTAGAAGATAGCTCCTCTTCTTATTAGCATAGTGAAGCACTCCACCGAATACGGCGGCAAGTAAAAGTATCGTAGGTACGATGCCAGAATTAACCGGTAAGCCAAAGGAGTTGACCATAAGAACATCCAAGTTCTTCCATATAGAAGGTATGCCTACGATGATTAGTTTTTGTATCAGAGGTACGGTTACAACTCCCACAAGTAGGTAACCTAGTGCATGCATTATATTAAACTTCTTCGCCTTTTTGAAATAGACAAAAAGTGCAAGCGCAGGAAAAGTCAAAAGACTAAGTAAGTGCACACCTATAGACAGACCTGCACTATATGCTGCAAACACTAACCACTTATCATATTTCGGTTCCTCAGGAAGAGAATACCACTTGATTACTGACCAAGCGGTAAGCACCGTAAAGAAGGTTGACATGGCGTATACCTCACCCTCCACAGCACTAAACCAAATAGAAGAACAAAAAGCAGTCGCAAGTCCCGCGACTATACCTGCAGCAGCCGAGACCAAATCTCTAGCAGTATCTTCTGAAGAGAAAAACTTATGAGAGAGAAGCATCGTGCTATGACCTACAAGTGCTGCTGCCATAGCAGTAAAAAACCCAGACATGAGATTTACAGCAAAGGCAATATTTGATGGATTTGACGAGAATATGTCACCGAAGAAGGCAAATATGCGGCCGATGATTAGAAATAACGGTGCTCCTGGCGGGTGTACTACCTGTAGTTTATGAGCACCAAGGATAAACTCACCACAATCCCAAAGGCTACCGGTACGCTCGGCAGACATATAGTATATCACCATAGCCACAAAGAAGATGATGCCTGTGGCGATATTGAACTTTCTATTGGTCGAAGTCATGTATTCGCTTTATATATCAACCCGTTAAGTTGACTCAAGAAGACTTTTTATCTGTTGAGTACTGTGGGTATTAGTCATTAAAGAAATCTGTAATATGATATCTTTACAAAAGTATTAAAAACAACTACTTACTGAGCTTCTGTGGCGACCATTATGATTTGATTATCTGGTGATGTCAAAAAGCATGTAAAGAGTTCTTAGCAGGTATTCAAACGAGGTTTCTTATAAGTTTATGACAGTTGATAGATGTATAGTATGCGAGGATCATAATCCAAAGCTTCATCTCCAGGTGAAAGATCATCTCGTGAGCCAAGAAATATTTGATCTATGCAAATGCCAAAACTGTGGTTTTGTCTATGTTCAAAATCCGCCTGCTCCTGATCAGGCTTTGGCATACTACGATACGGAGGAGTATATCGAGCACTCAGATAACCAAGAAGGTCTAATCAATAAGCTCTATCATAAGGCTCGATCCATCATGTTGCCTTATAAGCGCAAGATGCTAGAGAAATATGATCTTCCTAAGAAGATACTTGACATAGGCACAGGTACAGGGTACTTTTTGAATTATATGAAGAGCCAAGAGTATGATGTCACCGGTATAGAGATCAGTGGTACTGCGAGAGATTTTGGTAAGAAGAACTTTGATTTGGACATCTTCCATCCTGATGATATGTTCAAAGAGGGTTTTCCAAGAGGATTTAGCTATATCAGTTTTTGGCATGTACTAGAGCATATCTATGAGCCAAGACGCGTACTGACGAAGCTGCATGATATATTGGCTCAAGACGGAGTAGTCGCTATAGCCCTGCCAAATCACTCATCACTGGATGCCGAAGCATATGGAGATTACTGGTGTGCCTATGACGTACCTCGCCATTTGTGGCATTTTGATTTTTCGAGCTTCAAGCAGTTTGCCGAGTCATGTGGATTTCGACTCGATAAAATCAAAATGCTACCACTCGACCCATTCTATAATAGCCTGATAAGTGCATCCTACAAAAAAAATATTAGTGCTCGTATTATGATACCACTTGTTAGTGGTGCATCTTTAGTCCGAGGAGGACTGGATAAAAAGAAAGCCAGCTCGATCATTTATTTTTTGCGTAGGGCATAAGTACATGTTTAAGATTATTTCCATAGGGGTATTACTTTTTGTATTGTATAGGTTGATCATGCCAACAAAGCGCATCTCTGATCCGGGGGCTGAAACACATGACGTAGATTATGAAGAAGTGGACTGAAGTATATAGTCCCGAAGAACTTATTCTTTATCAGGATGATCGTTACATCATTGCTAATAAGCCCGCAGGTGTTCCCTCACAGCCTGATAAGACTGGAGATTTAAGTTTCTCAGAATGGCTAATGTCGGATAAAGGTTCTTCAGCCCATATCCTTAGTCGGATCGATCGTCCAGTAAGTGGGGCGATGATATTCAGTAAGGATGGCGGAGGTCATCAGCACAGTAATATAAAAAAGACCTATCTGGCTATCACTACCTCTCCAACCAAGTCGGCAGATACCATAGAGCACTATCTCCAAAAGGATGGAAGACATCTTAAGACACGAGTGGTCTCTAAAAAGGAAGGTAAGCTCTCAAAACTGTCTTATCGTGTCATCCAAGAGTTGGATAAATATGCGGTACTTGAGATCCATCTGGAGACCGGTAGATTTCATCAGATACGAGCACAGTTGAGCCATATTGGTTGTCCTATAAAAGGTGATGTAAAGTATGGTGCGCGTAGAGGAAATCGCGATAGAAGTATAGATCTCCATGCGCACAGGGTGATGCTACCTTATCTGGACGCACCTATAGTCGCACCGATCTTACAGCAGGATGGTATATGGCGGTTTGTTGAGGTAACAAAAACTCCAGAAGTTAAGTGAGATGAGACTTTTGATTTTTGTAGTTGCCTATGAGGCAGAGCAACATATCATAGGCACAATTTCTCGCATCCCTCATGATGCGCTTTCGCAAATGGACTATCACGTATTGATCATCGATGATGCCTCCTCAGATCGTACTTCAGATATGGTGACTTCTTACTTAGCAGAACATCCTTCCTACCCAATGTCTTCATCCAAGAACTCAACTAATGTGGGTTATGGGGGGAATCAAAAGATAGGATACAATTATGCCATACAACACGATTACGACTTTGTAGTCATGCTTCATGGAGATGGTCAGTATGCACCAGAATACCTGCCAAATATGATACAGCCTTTTTTGGATGACACAGCTGATATGGTATTAGGTTCGAGGATGTTAGACAAGAGAGGGGCCCTGAAAGGTGGTATGCCGATTTATAAATGGCTGGGAAACCAGGTGCTTACCTATATCCAGAATAAGCTGATGAAAGTCAGCCTTGCAGAGTGGCATACTGGTTATAGGGCATATAGCATCGATCTTTTAAAGTCGATAAACTTTCAGGCCAACTCAGATTATTTTGATTTTGATACGGATATTATCATTCAGTGTATCCAAGCTAAGGCTAGGATCAAAGAGATCGATATACCTACATTTTATGGAAATGAGATTTCCTATGTGAATGGGTTAAAATATGCATATAAGATCATACTAAAGACATTGAAGAGTAGTAGTTGATAAGGGTAGGACCCCAAAGCCAAGGACATGCACAAAAGTGATGAGCTGATCCCTAATCAAAAAAGCTCTGAAAAAATCAGAGCTTTCGATAATCATTTGTTGACCCACTAGGACTCGAACCTAGAATGACGGTACCAAAAACCGTAGTGTTACCATTACACCATGGGTCATCCATAAAAATGGTCTGCAAAATTATGCTTTTTTACTTTTCGTGCCAGACCTTAAGTGCATATTTTTTTACTTCATATGTGATAACATTGCTGCGCCCTATACAGAGTTAGCCTATTTTCGCAGCCTTAATTAAAAATTAGCAATAAGATGAGATCTGTTATTATAGCATTTGCCATGAGCGCTATATTGATGATACCGGACCTTCAAGGACAAGCTATAGATACTACAAGTTATAGCTTGGGTATAAGTCTTGGCAACCGGCTCAAGAGTCAAGGTGCAAGCGACTTAGACTATCGGAGTGTTATTATGGCTATAGAGGATATTCTGGAGAATAAAGTCGTTAGACTAGACCAGGCCTTTAGTGACAGTCTCAACTTTGCGTATTTTCAAAACCAAAGAAATAGCATGTTTGCAGACGCAAAAAAAGAAGGAGAAGACTTTCTATCAAAAAATGGCCAGCGACCAGAAGTAACTACCACTGAAAGTGGTCTTCAGTATGAAGTACTAGTGGCCGCTGAAGGACCAAAGCCATCATCAACTACATCGGTGACGGTTCATTATGTGGGTAAGTTGATCAGTGGGGAGATGTTTGATAGCAGTGTAGATCGAGGTCAGCCTGCGACGTTTCCTTTAAACCGTGTTATACCTGGATGGACAGAGGGACTACAACTGATGAGCTCCGGCGCTAAGTATAGATTCTTTATCCCGTATGATCTTGCTTATGGAAGCAGGGGAGCTGGACAGTCTATACCTCCTTTTTCTACGTTGATTTTTGACGTAGAACTTCTGGAGTTCTAGTTAGTACTTGATCGTATATTGATAAGAGGCTGGTTTTTTCTTTGGCTGATTAGTTGGTGTAGAACTGACTATCTGATAGGATACTTTTGTCGTTTGTGATTGAACTTTGGGCTTAGGGGCTACTTTTTTCTTCGGCAATTTGAAGTGTATATTCAGAGTTTTATGAAAGAGAATTTTCCCTTTTCGTACTTTTTTATCTGTGTCCCACTGCAGGAGTCCGACTACTCTCTGTGCTTCCTTATCACAACCATGACCTAAGCTACTGATGACATGTGAGTCTATCACTTTGCCAGTATAGTCGATATCCATACGTATCCTTACCGTCCCTTCGATCTTTTCTTTTAGTGCCGCTTTTGGATACTGAAGGTGGTCAGATATGAATTTAGATAAAGCCTTAGTGCCACCTGGATATACTAATTTAGGTAGGAAGTTTTTTGCCTTGCGCTCCTTTTGCATACTCCAAAGATCATAATTTTATTACTTCCTTAAGAGTTGTCTAAAAGAGCTGAAGCTATTTTTAGGTCTTATTTTAAATATAAAACACCATCACACTATGAAAAGCTTAGGTCTTGTACTTATCTGGATGTCTTTGGCGGTAACATGTGTATTCGCTCAGACGGAAGTCAATAAGTCTGAGAAAACTGTCAATGTCTCAGTTGAGAAAGATGATGAGGGTCATAGAGCTGTAGCCATTACTATCAATAAAGATGGCGCAGTGAAAGAAATCAACTGGGAAGATGATGGGAAGATACCTGATGAGATCCGCAAGATGCTGGATGAAGAGGATATCGATGTCTCCATCTTAGAGAGCGATAATGAAGAGGTGCGTGTAAGGGTAAAAGCAAGAGAAGGAAGGCATGAAGATCATGACATGAAAAAAAGAATCATCGTTAAGAAAGATGATGATGGAGAAGTCGAGGTCTTAAAGTGGGATGGAGAAGGAGAGATGCCTGAGGATATAAAGATGTTGCTTGAAGAGCATGACATAGATATCGAGGCATTGACCGAAGAAGCGATGGAAGAAAAAAGAGAAAAAAGGCACGAAGAGATGCGCAAGCGTCATAAAATTATGAAAGGCAAGGCCATGGCTGATGGCAAGGAGATTAATAAGGAGAAGGAACTTGAATTCGAGATTATTGAAGAAGGTGATATACTCAAGTGGAAGAGTAAAGATGGAGAGGAAATAAAATTCGATGAAGAGCGCAAAGTGATTATGTTAGATCGAAGAGATGAGAATGTATTCATATTTGAAAATGCAGGAGGATCTAATGCTTATATGGGGGCACAGATAGAAGCTTCTGACGATGGAGTTGTAATATCCGAGCTTTTAAAGGACAGCCCAGCTGATCAGGCCGGTCTTCAAAAAGGAGATGTCATCAAGATGATGAATGGGGCTCGTACAAAAAGTGTTGATGGACTACTTAATCTCCTCGACTACTTCGAACCTGGTGATAGTGTAGAAGTATCTGTTATAAGAGCTGGTGCTGAGCAAAAAATCAATCTTACTCTGGGAGAGAGACCAGGGACGTTTAGATAGGGCTTACTTGTTGTTAAAGTTGCTCATCGTATGAGCTAACCCAATAGCTGCAAAACTTTGGGTCATCTGCATACTCTTTTTTAAGATGGCGGGCAGTCCTTCTTTTTCTTGATCCGTCCATTTGCCTAATACATAGTCGACCTGTTGGCCTTTGTGAAAATCACTTCCTATGCCCACACGAAGTCTGGCATACTTTGACCCAATGGTGGCATTTATATCTTTTATACCATTATGGCCTCCATCACTTCCTTTTCCTCGGAGTCTGATTGTTCCATAATCTAGATGTAGATCGTCTACTACTACCAGAAGATTTTCTGTAGGTATTTTTTCTTTTTGCAACCAGTATCTGACAGCCTTGCCGCTAAGATTTACGTAAGTGTTAGGCTTCAAAAGGAGGAGATGTCGACCTTTATGTTTGACTGTAGTCATCGAGCCATGGGATACAGTCTTCCAACTAGCACTAGACTGTTCTGCAATAAAATCTACGACCTCAAAACCAATATTATGCCTCGTGCCATCATACTTTGGCCCTATATTTCCGATGCCTACGATCAGATACTTCATATGACTTTCAACTTTGTCTTTAGGCTTTCCAAATAACTTCCAAAACCACATATGCCGTTGCTTAGTTCCCAGCCTTAAAGTGCTGCCATCCCTGAGCTGTCAGCTCATGTATCCTTCCTCCAGATGTATGAAGAGTAACCTTATCATCGGCGTCTACTATCTCTCCTATGATGTGGACATCTGGCATATACTTCACTTTGTCGATTTCTATCTCCGGGATCGTAAAGAGTAACTCGTAATCCTCTCCACCACTCAATGCACATGATATCGGATCCATATTGAATTCTAGCGCAAGTTTCTTGGCATCCTCAATCATGGGGATCTTGGTTTCTTCTATGTAAGCCCCGACTTTCGATCTCTTACAGATGTGCATGAGATCAGAGCTAAGCCCATCAGAGATATCTATCATCGACGTAGGTGTGAGATCGATCTTTCGGAAGTATTCGATAGCGGCCTTATTAGCTTCAGGCTTTAACTGTCTTTCGATTAAGTATGTATGTTGATCTAGATCTGGTTGGATCGAAGGATCATCCAGATACAATTGTTTTTCTCGTTCTAATATCTGAAGCCCCAGATAGGCCGCCCCAAGGTTGCCTGTGACACAGACGATATCACCCTTTTTAGCTCCATGTCGATAGGATATTTTTTTATCATCATCCGTAAAGCCAACAGCCGTCACACTGATCGCCATTCCCTTGGTAATGGAGGTGGTATCTCCTCCTATCAGGTCTACTCCATAAAGATCGCAAGCGGTTTTTATGCCGTCATATAACTCATCAAGAGCTTCTACTGAGTACTTGCTGGAGATCGCTATAGAAAAGGTGATGTGACTTGGGATCACATTCATCGCATAGATGTCTGAGAGGTTAACTATAACCGACTTATAACCTAGGTGTTTTAAAGGAGTATATCTGATATCAAAGTGTATCTCTTCGATCAGCATATCAGTAGATATAACTGCGTATCGATTACCTTCTTTGATAACTGCAGCATCATCACCTACACCTTGTATAGTGGACGATTGTTTTTGCTGTATTCCCTTGGTAAGATGATCGATCAGACCAAATTCGCCGAGTTCATTGACATCTGTCATAGACATAGATTTGGGAGGGCAATATTACGACTAAAAACAAGGCCCTACTTTACTTCGTCCATGGGCGACTGACCGAAGCATGCTCTGACGGGAAGTCAAGAGGGACAGCTTGTGTCACTTCTCCGCTGGCACACCACTCAGCACCTCTTTGTAGCGTGGTGATGAAACCTACGCACTCCATAGAGTAATCCATATGTCCAAGTCCGGTATGATATACTCTCCCTTTACCATAGTTGATGGCCATAAGCATGGGTTCATGCCGCCCTGTACCACTGACGCTTGTATCCCAAGGAGGGCCATTCTTTTCTACATCTGAGTAAGATGTAGCAAGCACGGTCATATTCTCGGCTGGACCTCTTAGTCGATCATATAGTTCGTCTTTGGTATGTAGCCACTTAGATGGAAGGCCTTTCATGATGGGATGGTCAGGAGCGCGAGTTTCTAATACAAATTCGAATTGTGGTCCATGGGACCCACATGCACCTTCTTGAGGATCACGGACTAGTTTGTCCATGTCATCATAGTAGACGTAAGGCCCAGTGGAAGTATTACGACCGCCCCACCCACCAAGGCCTATCATCTTGTTGTATTCATCCCAATCACCCCAGCTATTGTTAGCAGCATGTATCACAATAAGACCACCTCCATTAGCCATGTATGATTCGAAGTCACGCTTAGTTGCATCTGGCCAAGTGGAAGCTTTCCAGCCCATGTTATTGATGATCACATTGTAATTGCTAAATGTAGGTCTGAAGTTAGGATCCTGTTGTGGTTCATCCACTGAGGTATATTGATGGTCGCGTAAAGGATACCTGTCGAGTAGTTCTTTTATATCTGTGATGCCTACAACTTCATCGTGGTGTGGACCTTGCCATATGTACTCGGTGCGTTCTATATCAACTTCAAAAAGACCAGTTTCTATCAGATAGTCGGCCATCATCGCAGTTGTCTTTGGCCATACACCATGATTGTTTTCTCCGTCTATGATCAGGGCTTTATAAGGAGGTAAAGAAGTTTCTCCGGCTGCCGAAGATGGCAAGGTCTTTTTATTGCACGCTATGGATAAGCTGGAGCAAATTAAAAGTAGTTGGATGTAATTCATGATCTCTATACAACTAGTGGGTCGGCTTTTGCAATGAAAGAATTCTAATTGAGACTCAACTTCTGAGTTTCTAAATAACTCTTACCTCGTTTTGTAAGGTATGGAATAATCTGTGACCATAAGGATTCTCTCATGTCTTCAAATCGATCCTCTATTCCTCTTACTCGGCATTGTTTTGGCCAAAAAACTGCGGTAAACCACAGCTGCTGCGCTAGCAGGTGATACGTATTCTCTCTTTCACTTTTTTCTAGATAACCCAATGACTCGTTATAATCCAGAGCATTGTTAATAGAGCTGATTTGGTTTTCGATATGCTGATAGTGACGTCTTGCGATCTTTTCATAGGATCGTTCGATCTCTAGTAGATCTAAATACAAGAATAAAAACCTTTGTTGCAGTTGATAGAACTGTGTGATCTGACTGTCGAGCCCTACTAGTGTCGCGGTGTTATTGTCAGGTGCGGGGATGACCTTCAAGATTTCGGCTTGAAAGGTGTCGTATAGAGCTATCATTAGATCTTCCTTCTTTGGAAAGTGATAAGTAAGATTTCCTGGACTGAGCGATAGTGAGTCAGCCAATCTCTGCATGCTTACATTCATGAAACCATCTTTATTGAAAAGTGCGATGGCTTGCTCTATAATTCTCCGTGGTGTTTTGATCAGGACTTTTTTACTTTTCGATTTAGTATAAACATACTAGTTGGCTATATTGGAGATACAAAGTTCTTAATATGAAGGAGATACTATCTATTCCAAACTTAGATTTTTATGCTGTCATATCAGTCTTAGCCCTATTTGGAGCACTAGAATATATCCTCGGGCACTATAAGAATACAAAGAGGAGAAAAGATGATTGGATTCTGGAGAGTGTAGGGTTCTTTGTGGTGATCATCACAAAGTTGATCTTAGTTGCTACTATCTACTTCGTAGGCAAGGTGATCTTTCCGTCAGTTAGTGGCGCTTTCGCAAATTGGAGTTTGCTGATATCCTTCCCATTCTACATATTGATAGATGACTTCTGCCAATACTGGTATCACAGATCTGCTCATGAATATAGCTGGCTGTGGAAACATCATCGAGTACACCATGATGCACGTGAGATGGGTATCCTTACATCTTATAGAAATTCATGGGTATACTATCTCATTATGCCTAATCTATGGTGGGCAGCTATCGCTACTTTTCTAGGCTTGGCCCCGGCTGTTATCCTTGGGCTGATCTTTAAGCAAGTCATAGTAACTAGCACACATAGTACATGGAAGTGGGATGAATTTCTTTATAAGACACCTCTTCTCAAGCCAGTTGCATGGATCGTAGAACACATATTAATCACGCCGGCCTTTCATCATGGACATCACGGACGATCCCAAGATGATCATATCAGCGAACCTAATGGCAACTACGGCAATACCTTTTCGCTATGGGATCAGATGTTTGGTACGGCAAAGTTTACTCGTTCATTTCCTAAAGCATATGGGCTGCAAAGTGATGTGGTAGAGTCTTGGACGCCTCACTTGCTCTATCCACTTGTCAAATCAGATGTTGACGGAAGTGAGCTGAATAAAAATTATAAAAGAGAAAAGAATACTGGTTCAGAGCCGCTTATGACTACCCTGAAAAGAGGCACTTATCTATACTGTCAATGTGGATATAGCAGCGATCAGCCTTGGTGCAATGGATCTCATCACGGTAGTAAATTTCGACCCATGGTCGTCGATATCAAAAAAGAAAGAAAGGCATCTATCTGCACGTGTAAAATGACCAAGACACCACCATACTGCGATGATAGCCACAAGACTATCCGTTCGTAAGGAGGTACTTTGGTTTCTGAGCTTTATATCGCTTGTACCATTCTTTCCACTTGATAGAATTTGACACTAGATAGGCTACATATAAAAATGCCAAGATATATGCGCCTGTCAAGGTGTATAGAGCGATGCTTATGATATCTACGATTACCCAATATGCCCAAGCATTGATCATACAGTAGATGATTAAAAAGGTAGCAAATACGGACATCATCATCTGAAAGCAATCTATATATGGATATCGTGCATCAGTATTGACGTCCAAGAGATATCCTGCTACTCCAGAGATCACAATTGATATCAATATGTAGAGCCCGAAACTGAGCCATGGCATCTTCGATATACGTATTTCCTTCTTGGAGACTCCTCCTTCGGTCCATAGGTAGAGACCCAGAATAGACATACACATAAAAAAGACGTGCAACAAAGCATCAAAGTACAGTTGTGTCTTCTGTATGTCGACTATGATAATGCAGATAGCACTGATGATACCGCAAATCCACGAGTAGTTATTTTTTTTATGTGCACAGATGATATATGCTAAGCCAAAACCTAGAGCGATTAATTCAGTGATGAGCAGAGGGTAAGTCATGAGACTAGTTATCTGCTACTACTACTTCTGCGATAAACTTTGCTTCTACGACGATGGGATCTGTATTAGCTATGATGTCTATAGACTTTTTAACAACACCATCAAACCCGCTGCTGTCAAATATCGCTACGATTTCTCCTGACCCACCTGGAAGCACAGGCTCCGTAGGCCATGTTATATCGGTACACTTACACGTTGTAGCCAGTTCTATGATGAGTGGAGCATTGCCTGTATTAGTGAAATTATAGACTAGCTTCTTTGTATCGCCTTCTTGCATAACTCCTAGATCTTTGACACTTTCGTTAAAAGTCATGATGGGTACATGCTTTGTGGGAGTGTCAACTACCGCCTGTTGAGTTGTGCTACAAGAAGGGCACAACATATATAAAGTCAATAGAAAGATAGTGCTCAAACTTCTGGACATAAGTATTTGATTAGCCCAACAAATCTAACGCGATTCTATTGGCCATTTCGACTATCGATGATGATCTCTCTTTTGATCTCGATAGTTTCAGGGCCTTCTAAAATCTTAAACTCCGTTCGTCTATTAAATCTATGTTCATCATCTGGACACCGAACTCCATTAGTACATCGATTGAGTATGACCGTCTCTCCATATCCTTTCGGTACTATTCGATTAGGAGATATCCCTCTATTGAGAAGCCAGAGTCTGGCAGACTCAGCCCTTTTCTGCGAGAGCTGCTTATTATAAGGTCCTGGCCCTCGAGCGTCAGTATGTGAGCTCAGCTCAATGACCATGTTGTCATATTGATTCAGAAGATTGAGTATGATGGTGAGGTCCTTTTCTGATTCTTGAAGGATATTCCATTTGTCGAACTCGTAGTAGATGTTGTCAAATCGGATGGCCTCATTGATAGTGACGGTATCTATCTTGTAGGTTGTATCAGTTTCTTCAGGCACTTTTGGCGACGCCTTTCTCAAGATCACTTTCTTACGGATCGTTTCATCTTCTATGATCCCGGCAGTAGTCACATCGGTGGTATCGCTGGTATAACCGTCTTTGGATGTGATAATCTCGTATCTTCTATCCGCCTCAAGATCATAGTTAAATCTATATTCATCTTCTTGAGTTTGTGACATCGGTGGATCATAGACAGTTATATCTGTGACTTGTACTGTAGCGCCCTTGAGAGGCTTCTCTTCTTCATCCCCAACACCGACAAGGAGGTCTATCTGTAGTTGTCTGATATTAAACTCATAGATATCATAGCAGCATGTCTCGCTACCCTTTAGTTTCTTTTTTGCCTCATCTCTTCTGTTAGATACTAGCAGGCCTTGACTCCCGCTTTTGTCAAATGATAACCACCAGTCATCTAGGGCTGTATTGAAGTTAGCACCGAGATTACGCGGGATCGACCAATTCTGTCCATCCCAAGAGCTCTTATATATATCTAAACCACCCATGCCAGCTCTTCCTTCTGTGCTAAAGTAGAGTGTGCCGTCATGGTAATGCGGCGTTATCTCATCGGATGGAGTATTGATCTCAGGACCAAGATTAACAGGGGCACCTATGCGTCCACCAGATATATTGACATAGTATATGTCGCTTCCTCCGTGTCCACCTTCCATGTCAGAGACAAAGAAAAGCACCCTGGTGCCGAGTAATTCTCCTACAGCTGGATGTTTAGCTATCCATTCTCCATTTACATTTGGCAGGGGTTCAGCAGGGCCCCATTTGTCATCTCCTATAGTGCTTGTAAATATCTGCGATGTTGTTATCTCATCGTATTCTAGCAACTGGCGAGTGAAGTACATCCTACGATTATCTTCTGAGAAAGAAACATTGCCGACATGCCATCCATCTCTATTGACATTTCTATGCACCTCTTCTGGTCTGCTATATCCATCTTCTCCTTTCTTCGATCTATAGATTTTGGCGTGATAGTCTTTTTCAGAACCATCGATGACGATTTCTTTACTGCGTTTAAATGATGAGAAGTATATCGTTTCTTCATCATACTGTTGAGGCGAGTATTCTGCTGAGCCAGAATTAATATCTCCAGGAGCAAAGGTGACGGCTACTTCTTCATTAGCAGGAAATTCTATCTGGGCAGCAATGCCTTCGAGTTCTATTTGCGAAAGCGCTATCAAATCCTCATCGGTGCTTAGTTCTGTTATCAGTTCAAATTGCTCCTGTGCACCTTCGATGTCATCAAGTGATCGAAGTGTTCTACCATATGCATATCGATCGTCGATAAAGATGTTGTCTATATCATCTTCGAGGACTCGACTATAATATCTATCAGCATTGACAAAGTCTCGGATTTTGTAGTAGCCATATGCGATCGAAAGCGCTACATCATCGTTTTTGTTTTCACGATAATACTCACGATACATTTCTAAGGCTTTCAAAAAATTACCATCCTCTATAGCTTCATCGGCCGCGTTAAGCAAGTCATCCGGCTTGACAGAAGTTATAGGTTGTGCATCAACACCTAAAATAAATGTGATACTTATTAATCCTATGAATAAAATGCGGTTCATCATAATTCAGATCAAGAGTTAGAGTCGAGGGCAAAAGATGACTTTATCAACTTTGGGGTCACGGTATATCCTACCTACATATCCAACAGCAAGTTCAAAACCATTGCCTCCACCGATAGTACTTAGTGAGGATAAGGTAATGTCATAACTAAGTCTTACAGTGAGATCTTTGATAATAACACCAGCCATCAGATATCCCGCATCGAAAGAGGGTAGTGGTCTAAATCCAATACCACCAGTGACACTTATTTGGTCTTTAGGGTTGACTAGATAATCTACAGTTGATTGTATTTGAAATTCTGTTGTCCCTCCTGATACTAACAAAAGGGCTGCTGGGTTGATGCGTACTTTTGGAGAGATTAGTCTGGACGTCTCAGCATGTAAGGCTATCACACGTCTGAATGGATCTTCCATCCTTTGCTGTCCTCCAGGTGGTGGCATCAAGGTATCTATGTCACCTCCCTGTCCTACAGCTATGGTCGTCTCTGGTTCATTGAGGTGTAGAACAGATATACCCAGTCGAAGTGGATTATCATTGATCTCTGTTTTGTAAGTGAACCCTAGAGAGAGATCGTTAGATCTTGGTTGGTTGCCATCTCTTGTATCACAACCAGGTAAGTTGCACTCTCCATCGAACTGGCCGGAGCTAAAGTTTGGTTGACTGCTGCCATCGAGTTGTCCCCTCAAGACGAAACTACTGACAGAGGAACCTAGCGTTCCATATCCGAAGCCTACCGAAAACACATTAGTGTAATCTTTATCAAGGCCTATATGGTAACCTATGTTAAAGCCTGTTGCATTGTACTTTCTACGTGCAGTACCTGCTTCATCCTGATAAAAACTTATACCTCCAGCTATCCAGTCATTTTCAAGAAGTAATCCTCCTTTTATGTTGAATTCTGCAGACCCCACGATCGTTCTTAGTCCTCTACTATCACCAAAATTTCCCCACTGTCCTCGGTAGAGGCCATTGATGCGATAGGTCCCTTTAAATGCTCCTGTCAATCCTGGATTCAACTGGCTAGGTGCCAG
>CAYYBR010000016.1:0-29795 GCA_964470035.1 uncultured Saprospiraceae bacterium | reverse complement strand
AAGACAAAAAATGTTAACGTATCTGTAATTTTATTCATAAGTCCCTTTTTCATTGGCCATAGCCGATTGCAAACGACTACAAACGGTTATAAACGTTTGTAATCGGCTACGGACGCGCAGTGATGGGTAGTCATAATTCTGTTACTACCACTCCCTTCAGTTATCCTTGTCAACTTTATCTCAAGCCTATCTCCCACTCCACCTCAACATCAAACTCTCAAACCTCAACTCTCAACTCTCAATCCTCAACTCTCAATCCTCAACCCTCAACCCTCAACCCTCAACCCTCAACCCTCAACCCTCAACTATAAATGGATTAACATTCCTCCAACACATCACTGTTTAACATACAAGATATTAAAAGAAACCAGCCACAGCCACTAAGTCTTGTAGATTTATCTATCGAACTATACCGATCATATAAAGCTGCGCTCTACTATAGTACTAACTTCATCAAGATATCGGTCTGCCGATCTGACCCCATCATAAAGTCGTGTGTACCAAAGGGCTGGAATCCCTGGCGAGTATAAAATCCTTGGGCGGCGTGGTTTTGGTCCCAGACACCTAGCCATAGCATTGTACAGCCTTCCTCTACGGCCACTTCCTTAGCCTTCTGGATCAGGCGGGCTCCTAGGCCCTCACCTTTCCTACTTTGGATGACGTAGATGCGCTCGATCTCTAGGGCGTCGTCCATGTCAGCTTCGGTCTGTGCTTCTTTGCGATTGAGCTTGAGATAACCTATGATATCTGCTGGTGACTTGAGTACATAGAAGAGAGAATTAGGATCTGACACTTCATCGCGTAGTTGCTCTTCGCTCATGGCAGTATTCATATAGGCATCGAAGTGGACAGGGTCGTTGAGATGGCGATAGGTATGGACAAATGTACTCCGCGCGATGCGGATAAGATCTGGGACATCTGCCTCTTCCACCTTTTTGATGATCGGATACTCCATGATTGTGATGTACTGCAAATCTAAGGACCAAACTATAATCAACTTACTTTTAGTCTACGATTATAAGTTCATCTTTGCCGATCATCTGAAGTAAGGGGCATGGGAGATCAAAAGATGTACACGACTACGTTTTGGCTACTCTGCCTGAGCTATGCCTTTTTTGGTGGAAGCTTTAACATGATCATACCGGAGCTGCCAGCCTATCTAACAAGTATGGGTGGTGAAGACTACAAGGGTTTGATCATCGCCTTATTCACCCTGACAGCAGGACTTTCTCGACCCTTTAGTGGCAGGCTGACGGACACCATCGGTAGGCGACCTGTGATGTACTTTGGCATGATCGTCTGCATCATCTGTAGCTTGCTCTACCCTATCCTGACGACTGTCTCCACCTTTCTCTTTCTCAGATTACTACATGGTTTATCCACGGGTTTTTCACCTACGGCTATCACAGTCTATCTCGCTGATACTGTCCCGATACATCGTCGTGGTGAGGCCATGGGCATCGTAGGTGTGAGTATCAATCTAGGATCTTCTGTCACACCTCCTATAGGTAGTTATATCGCCAGCAACTTTGGCATCAATGCGATGTTTTTGGCATCTTCTGTAGTCGGCCTCCTCGCCTTTTTGTGCCTCATAAAGATGAAAGAGACGCTAGCTTCTCCAGTGCGATTTCACCCCAAGCTCCTACTGCTTAAGAAAGATGCTATCATCGCCAAAGAAGGCATCCTGCCTGCCTTGGTAGGTGGACTGACCTATATGGGTTTTGGTGCTGTGATCACGATCACTCCCGACCAATGCGACTTCCTCGGCATATCTAATCGCGGACTCTACTTTACGACATTCACCTTGTGTTCTGTGATGTCGAGGTTAGTGGCTGGCAAGGCCTCTGATGTCTGGGGGCGACTGATCGTCATGCGCGTCGCTGTGATCTCACTGGCCGTATCCTTTGTTATCTTCGGTTATGCAGATAGTGCTTTTGGATTACTCTTTGGAGCGGGTTGCATCGGCTTCTCACTCGGCATCTGTATACCTGCTGTATTTGCTTGGACAGCTGACCTTAGCCCCGAAGATATCCGTGGCAAGGTCTTCGGCACTCTCTTTATAGGACTGGAGTTGGCGATCGGATTTGGCGCCTTACTCGGTGCGTATATCTATGATAACAACCCTGCCAACTTCAAGCATGTTTTTATTGTGATAGCTGCGATCTGCCTACTGGCCTATCTCTTTATCAGAAAGCGACCTACTTACTATGACGCTTCTTAAGTATAGCGACGATGTCTTCTAGCTTCACTCCGCGATCTACAAGCAAGACGATGAGGTGGTAGATCAGATCTGCAGCTTCGCCTTGAAAGCCCTCATCATCATCACGCAGTGCGTCGATGACTAACTCTACGGCTTCCTCGCCTACCTTCTGAGCGATCTTATGTGTGCCCTCCTCAAAAAGACTCGTCGTATACGATCCCTTTTGTGGGTTGGTCTTGCGCTCGGTGATCACATCCTCGAGATGCTGCAAGAAGTCTGCAGGCTTACCTTCGTTATCCTCCCCCCAGCAAGTATCAGTGCCTGTATGGCACGTAGGCCCTTTGGGTAGAGCTTGGATAAGGAGTGCATCCTTGTCACAGTCTAAGGCCCAACTCACGAGTTGCAAGTGGTTACCACTGCTCTCTCCCTTTGTCCAAAGTCTTTGTTTTGATCGACTATAGAAAGTGACCAGCCCTGTCTCCTGAGAAACTCGCCAGGCATCTTCATTCATATATCCAAGCATCAGCACCTTGCCTGTATTATCATCTTGGATGATCGCAGGTATCAGTCCATCAGCATTATACACCATCTCTGCCATAGCCTCTTTGTTTATAATCTTACTGGTATGTCTTTATCATCAAGGTACGTCTTCAGCTCGGGTACCGAGATCTCATCAAAGTGAAATATACTTGCCGCTAAGCCAGCAGCTGCCTTGCCCCGAGTGAATACGTCCACAAAATGTTCTTTAGATCCTGCTCCGCCAGAAGCGATGACAGGGATGGTGAGCCGCTCACTCATCTTGGCGAGCGCCTCACAGGCAAAGCCCGACTTGGTGCCATCATGATCCATCGAGGTGAATAAGATCTCCCCCGCCCCCATATCTTGCATCCGTACGGCCCAGTCAAATAGATCTAACTCAGTAGGCTTAGATCCTCCATGGGTATGGACGATCCAGCTATCACCTACCTTCCTAGCATCTATGGCCACCACTAAGACTTGTACTCCAAACTCAGCGGCGATCTCTCGAGCTAGCTTGGGTCGATAAACTACAGCACTATTCACGCTGACCTTATCGGCACCATTTTTTAGGATCTTAGATACTTTCTCTACAGAAGATATACCTCCTCCCACCGTATAGGGTATGTCGACTTGCTTTCCTACCTCTCTTACAAGATCATAGATCAGATCCCGCTCTTCTTGTGTGGCAGAGATATCTAGCAAGACGAGTTCATCAGCACCTACTTCCGCATACTTCTTAGCGAGCACTACTGGGTCGCCAGCATCTCGCAGATCTACAAAGTTCACACCTTTCACCGTGCGTCCTTTTTTGATATCTAGACAGGGTATGATCCGCTTGGTGAGCATCAAGCAAATGCATTGACAAGTTCGCGAGCATCGATAAGGCCTTCGTATAAGGCCTTACCGAGGATGATACCAGATACGCCGATCTCCTGAAGTTCTTTGCACTCTTTGATCGAAGAGACGCCTCCACTTGCTACTAACTGTATCTCAGGAAACTCCTGGATGATATCTCTATATAGTTCTATCGATGATCCAGACATCATACCATCCTTGGCGATGTCCGTACAGACAAAGTGCTTAGCTCCATCATCTATGAAGTCATTGATAAACTCCATGATCTGTCGCTCGGTTTTTTCTAACCAACCATTGATGGCCAGTGTTCTTTCGTTTACATCTGCACTGATGATGATCTGGTCGGCGCCATATCTCATGATCCAAAACTTAACGAGATTAGGATTGCGCACGGAGAGACTGCCGATATTCACCTGATCTGCACCGGAGCGCAGACATTGGATGAGGGAGTCTTCGCTCTTGATGCCTCCACCAAAATCTATATTCATGTCCGTAGTGATAGCGATCTGATTAAGGACATGCAGATTTTTGGGGCTACTGGTTTTAGCCCCATCTAGATCTATGAGATGCAGGTGCTCAAATCCCTGATCTTCGAGCTCCTTGGCGATGTTCACGGGATTTTCGCAGTAGACCTTACTCGTGCTATAGTCACCCTGTGTCAGTCTCACACAGTGACCTTCTATGACATCTATGGCAGGTATCAATCTCATATTACAGTTCTTCTTCTAAAAAATTTTTAATGATCTGAGCACCCACTTCACCACTTTTTTCTGGATGAAATTGGACACCCCAAAAGTTATCTTTTTTGATCGCTGCCGCAAATGATCGCTGATACTCACACGTCGCTATCGCATACGTCGTATCAGGGAGATAATAACTATGTACAAAGTAGACGTAGCTGTCTTCTTGTATATTATCCATCAGTGGATCCGTGGCTATGCGCTTTAGTTGATTCCAACCCATATGAGGGACTTTATGTTCTAGGCTAGGGTCAAATTTTGTGACTTCTCCAGGCACAAGACCCAAGCACGCTGTGTCTCCCTCTGTACTCCTCTCAGCTAGCAACTGCATACCGACACATATGCCCAGCACAGGTTGCTGCAGCGATCTGATAGTAGCTACCAGACCCTTACCTCGCAGTGCATCCATCGCCGCACCAGCGTGACCTACTCCCGGGAAGATCACCTTGTCAGCCTCACGGATCGTACTTTCATCATCGCTCAGCACATAGTCAGCACCTAGTCTATCGAGGGCATTCATCACAGAACACGTATTGCCAGCATCATAATCTATCATCACGATCATAGCAGTCCTTTAGTAGATGGAAGTTCGTCACTACTGCGATCTATCTGTATGCCATGTCTTATCGCTCTCGCAAATGCTTTAAAGATGGCTTCTATCTTATGATGTTCGTTTTCACCACTGACTGAGATATGGAGATTGCACTTGGCATGATCGCAGAATGACTTGAAGAAATGATAAAACATCTCCGTCGGGACATCACCTATCTTCTCTCGTGCGAAAGACACTTCCCAGACCAGCCACGGTCGCCCACCAAAATCAGCGGCCACTTGCGCCAGACAGTCATCCATAGGCAAGGCAAATCCATAGCGCTGCATGCCGATCTTTTTACCCACAGCCTCCTTGAAGGCTTCTCCTAGTGTGATCGCTGTATCTTCTATGGTGTGATGCTCATCGATCTCTAGATCACCTTTGACTTGGACAGCTAGATCTATCTTGCCATGTCTAGCTATCTGATCCAACATATGATCAAAGAACTCCAGTCCTGTAGAGATCATACTCTGGCCTGTACCATCTAAGTTGAGATCTACCTTGATAGAGGTCTCACTTGTACTCCTACTCAAGGTCGTCTGCCGCGGGAGTGACTTGAGCATCGCATAGATCGCTGACCACTTGGTAGTCACAAGACCTACTGTCTCAGTCAGATCTTCTGGTATGCTGGCAGTGTCACCTTCTTCTTCGTGTAGGAAGATACCTTTGGCACCGAGGTTTTTAGCGAGATAGCTATCACTCCATCGATCGCCGATGACCCATGATCGCGAGAGATCATAGTCTCCATCGATGTAGGATGCCAGCATCTTAGTACCGGGCTTGCGATAGGGTGAGTTATCTTTTTCAAAACTGCGATCGATATGGATAGCACTCCACCGTATACATTCGCCCTTCATGGTATCTACCATCAACTCTTGGTAGGGCCAGAAGTCAGTCTCTGGATATGACTCCGTACCAAGACCATCTTGATTAGTGACCATCACCAAGTCATAATCCAGCTCTTCGGTTATCTTTCTGAGATACCACATCACCTCGGGATAAAAACTGAATTTGTCGAGACTGTCCACCTGATAATCCGTCTTGGGCTCTCGGATCAGTGTACCATCACGATCTATAAAAAGGACCTTACGCATAGTATTCATTTACGGAAGTGATCAATGCTTGATTTTCTTCAGGCGTACCTACTGTCACCCTGAGGCATCTGTCGCAGCCCTTGAGCTTGCTGCGATCACGGATGACGATGCCGCGATCAACGAGGTAGCGATATAAGGCAAGATGGTCTTCGCATCTCATCAAGATAAAGTTGGCATCACTCGGATACACTTTTTCGATACCGCTGATCTTAGCTAACTCTTGCTCCATCAGTTTTCTACTAGCCGTCAGTTCCTCAGCTATCTTCTTGAGCTTATCGGGTGCAGACATCAACTCGACGGCCCGCTGCTGTGAGTAAGTAGAGATATTATAAGGCGGTTTTACCTTCCAGAGATAGTCACAGATGTCCTTGCTTGCATAGGCTGCACCGATCCTCAGTCCTGCACCTCCTTTTGCTTTTGAGAAGGTCTGTAAGACGATCAAGAGAGGATACTCATCTAATCGACTAATCAGACTTTCTCTCTCGGCGAACTCTATATATGCTTCATCGACTACGACTACACCGCTCCATCCCTCCAGCACTCTAAGGATCTTGGCCTCAGATAAGAGGTTGCCCGTAGGATTATTAGGAGAGCAGAGGAAGAGCAGTTTATGCTGCGGTGTTTGACCAGCTAGTGTTTTGTCTACGTTGAGATCAAAATCATCCTCCAAGTCTACTGCTTCTTTTTTGAGATCATTGACATCAGCATATACTGGATACATACCAAATGTAGGATTGATATATCTCACTACATCCTTGCCGGGCTCTCCAAATGTGCGCATGATCATATCTATGAGCTCATCAGAACCATTGCCTAAGACGATGCGATCGCTCGGTATGCCATAGTTATCAGCTAGCAATCTTCTCAGCTCAGTATGGGCAGGATCGGGATATCTATTGTGATCATTAGCATAGGGCATCTCGTTAGCATCGAGTAAGATGTCCGCCTGTCCTTTGTACTCAGATCGTGCCGAACTAAAGGGCTTGAGTTCCTTGATATTGTCTCTGACGAGATCACTGATCGATATGGATGCTACCTTACTCATAGCTGATCTAATCTTATTTGGACGGCATGAGCATGTGCCGTTAGTTCTTCGTTATTAGCCATCGTGATGATCGTCGGACCGAGATCCTTGATGCCCTCTTTGGAGATCTCCTGAAAGGTGATCTTCTTGGTAAAAGAGTCTAAGGACACACCACTATAAGCACGTGCGTATGCTGCTGTTGGCAAGGTATGATTAGTACCTGAGGCATAGTCACCAGCACTCTCTGGGGTGTAGTGACCGACGAATACTGAGCCTGCCGTATTTACGAAAGTGATCTGATCTGTAGCTTGGTCACTACTGATGATGAGGTGCTCAGGCGCATACTGATTGATAAACGCATAGGCGGAAGACACCTCTTCAAATATGCAGGCAAAGGCATGAGATAATGACACCACCGCCGTATTGGCCCTAGAGAGCTTGGGTAGCTGGAGATCAAGTTGTGCCTTGACCTTAGCCGGCAGAGAAGGGTCGGTAGTCACTAAGACCACCTGACTGTCTATGCCATGTTCGGCCTGCGATAAGAGGTCCGCCGCTATAAAAGAAGGATGAGCGGAAGCATCGGCATACACTAGCACTTCGGATGGGCCTGCGGGTAGATCTATAGCGACACCGTAGCTAAGACCTTTCATCTTCGCAGCCGTCACAAACTGATTACCCGGACCAAATATCTTGTAGACCTGAGGGATCGTATCTGTACCCAGCACCATAGCCGCGATAGCCTGTGATCCTCCCACCTTATATATCTGCTTGATGCCACATAGGTGAGCAGCATAGAGGATGGCAGGATGTACCCTCCCCGCTTGATTAGGTGGTGTACATAGTATCACATCATCACAACCCGCTACCTGCGCAGGACAACCTAGCATGAGGACGGTACTAAAGAGTGGCGCCGTCCCACCAGGTATGTACAGCCCTACTCGATCGATCGGTCGCATCTCACGCCAGCAGACCACTCCCGGGCTCGTCTCTACCTTGCGCACTTCTAGTCGCTGTGCTTCATGAAACTTGGTGATATTATCATAGGCCCGATCGATCGCCTTTTGAAGAGATGGATCGAGCTGAGAGAGACCTTCCTTCCTCTCCTCTTCGGTCACTTCGAGTGACGTAAGATCAACCTTGTCAAACTTCTTAGTGAGGGCTAAGAGCGCTTCGTCACCATGGCGATTTACTTGATCAAACACCCCATCTATGATCTCTGCCATCTCCTTTTTCTGGATGGCAGGACGCTTGATGAGACCTAACCGCACTTGGGCATCTGGCTGAGTGTATGTCTTGAGTGCTATATCGTACGACTTCATCAGACGACCATTTTTTCGATGGGGATGATAAGTATACCTTCAGCCCCAAGGCTCTTTAGTTCATTGATCACAGACCAAAAGTCGGCCTCTGCTATCACAGAGTGCAGTGAGCTCCATCCTTCTTCGACAAGCGGCAGTACGGTTGGACTTTTTAGTACTGGTAAGATCTTACTCACCGCATCTATCTTATCGTTGGGCACATTCATCAGGACATAGCGATGTGCTCGACCCTTGATGACCGTCCTAATCCTGAAGAGAAGTTGATCTAGCAGCGGTCTTTTAGCGTCATCTAAGTTTTTATTGACCGCGATGACGGCCTCTGACTTCAGTATGATATCCTTCTCTATCAATCCATTCTTAAAGAGTGTGCTGCCAGAAGATACGAGATCACAGATGGCATCAGCCAGACCGATATTAGGAGCGATCTCCACTGATCCAGAGATGACATGTACATGCGCATCTACTCCACACTTTCGTAAATACTTCTTAAGTGTATTAGGATAAGAGGTGGCTATCTTTTTTCCCTCGAGATCTTTGACACTCTGATAATCAGAAGACTTGGGCACTGCGATAGACAGCCTGCACTTCGAGAATCCCAGCTTATCGAGCAGTTCTACATCTACTAACTTTTCTTCGAGGGTATTCTCTCCGATGATGGCGATATCTGCTACTCCATCTTCGAGATACTTGGGGATGTCCGAGTTTCTCAAGAAAAAGCAAGTAGCATCCATGCCTCTTGCTGGTGCTTTAAGCTGGTCCTTAGAAGTATCTATACGGATACCAGCAGACTTCAGTAGACTTACTGTATCGTCGTGAAGTCTTCCTGACTTCTGTATGGCTATATTCAAACTCATAGGCTACAAATAAAAAACCCGCTGATTTATCAATTCAGCGGGCATGTACTCTTCATTCAGTCGATGAAATAAACACTAATGCATATACATGCTCCGCTCATCTAGATGATGAGTATGATGATGTATATGTATTCTTATCAAAAACATGATGCAATTATAAAGCATTTTAAGAGGAACTTGTTTGCTAACCAGCAGATAAACTTTCTTTTGTCGTATTTCTCTAGATAATCATCGAAGACATTACCTTCTCACAGCCTTGGGTTTTATCTTGGTGCGATATCAAGAGATAGCTATGGTTGTACTAGAAACAAAAGGGCTTACAAAGACCTATGGAAAGCTAAAGGCCTTAGATAGCCTGGATCTTACTATAGAGTCGGGCAATGTCTATGGGCTCCTAGGGCCCAATGGGTCTGGCAAGACGACTACTCTTGGTCTCATCTTAGACATCCTAAAAGCTTCATCAGGTACATACGAGTGGTTTGGAGGTGAGTACGGTGATAAGTATCGATTGAAGGTCGGCGCCATACTTGAGACGCCTAACTTCTATCCTTATATGAATGCCGTAGAAAATCTTGAGATCGTCAGACAGATCAAGCAAGTGAAGGATACAGACTTCGATGAACTCCTCAGGACGGTAGACCTATACGATAGAAAGCGGAGTAAGTTTCGCACCTACTCGCTAGGTATGAAGCAACGTCTTGCTATAGCTGCCACCTTGATAGGTAATCCAAGGGTCCTGATATTTGACGAACCTACTAATGGCCTAGATCCTCAGGGGATCGCAGAGGTAAGAACCATCTTAAAGCGCATAGCAGATGCTGGCAACACTGTGATCCTCGCCTCACATATCTTGGATGAGGTAGAAAAGATATGCTCACATGTTGCGATTATCAAAAAAGGTAAGCTGCTAAAGGTTGGCCCTGTTGGCGCTATCCTGAGTAGCGACATGACTGTAGAGATCGCCAGCATGGATATGGAACGGCTGATGACCATGCTCCACGAAAAAACCTATGTACATAAGGTAGCAAGACATAAAGACTGGATAGAATGTACAGTTGATGGAGAGTTAGACCCTAGTGCATTTAGCAAGGAGATCTACGACTCGGGTATCATACCGACACGATTAGTAATCAGAAAGCAACGTCTCGAAGAAGAGTTTTTAGCCATCACCAAAAACGCCAACTAATCATGGGTACAGCACTAAGACTACTAAAACTCGAGTACACAAAGTTCAAAGATCACTCTTTGATAGTCATCTTGTTACTCCTATATGTTATCATCTCTTGTCTTGGCATCATGATAGGCAAGTCGATCAATAGCCTTCCTCAAGGAGCACCTAAAATCGAGTCAATTTTTCAGTTTCCACTGACATGGGATTTCCTCGGATGGATCGGCAGTCATACATCCTTTTTCTTCCTAGGTCTAGCTGCCGTCTTCATGGTAGTGAACGAAGTAACTTACAAGACTTTCAGACAGAACATCATCTCTGGCCTCACCCGCAAGGAGTACTTTCTAGCCAAAGTGCTTAGCATCATCGTTATCAGCATCGGTGCCGCACTCCTCTACGGATTAACAGCCAGTTTATATGGCATCATACATACCAAGTCCTGGGACTTCATCGATATCTGGGATAACTCATATGCCGTCTCCAGATACTTCCTCATGTGTATGGGGTATATGAGCTTAGGCTTACTATGTGGACTTACCATAAGAAGGTCTGGGCTAGCCATCCTATTCTATCTATTCTATGGGTATGCACTTGAAGTAGGTATCAAGTGGTTGTTAGTGGGCAAGTTCGACTTCATAGGCAAAGAAGCTAACTTCTTACCGATCAATGCCATGGAAGACATGCACCCGTTTCCACTATATAGATTGACAGACTTCATACCTGATATGAACATTAATTTTCCATTTCTGCTGACTTATACACAGTCTTCGATTGCCACGGTCATCTGGATTGTGATCTTCTTAGAAGTGGCTTATTGGATGTTTAAACGAGGGAGTTTGTAGGGGGCTGAGGGCAAACATATCCAGCGGATTCTCACGTCAAGTAGTCTCAGCAGAAGAGTTCATATTATAGAAGAATTAGCATGGGTACTTGCTAGACCCTTAGACTCTCGTCTAGGGCTAGGAGAAGAAAAGAAGCTTCTTATCATCTAAGGCAGACTTTACTTATCGACCTAATCAATTATCTTTTCCGACTACTTCTAATCTAACGTAGTCCATATGAATCAACTCAGCTACTCCTCAGGCACAAGCTCTATCCCACTGATAGGGATGACGATAGGTGACAAATTTGATGAGACAGTTAGCAGATATCCAGAGCGAGAAGCTTTGGTCGTCATCCACCAAGACATCAGATGGTCCTATAGAGAGTTACAAGAAAAAGTGGATAGCTGTGCAAGAGCGCTCATCGCATGTGGTCTTCACAAAGGTGATAGAGTGGGCATCTGGGCACCTAACTGTGCCGAGTGGACCGTGCTCCAGATAGCCACTGCTAAAGTGGGCATCATCCTAGTCAACATCAATCCATCCTACAGACTCCACGAACTAAGATATGCTCTGAGCCAATCAGGTTGTAAGATGATCGTGCTAGCCGACCAGTTCAAAACTTCTAACTACGCACAGATGATCTTGGAGCTCGCTCCAGAACTTCCTCATAGTGCATTCGGCCAACTCCTCTCTAAAGAACTACCAGACCTCAAGGCTGCCGTAGTCATCTCAGCGTCACCGCCAAAGGGACTTTTAGGATGGCGGGGATTTATCAGCATGGGTGATGATGTACCGATCGAATCTCTCGCTACTCAACAAGCCAACTTATCCTTCGACGAACCGATCAACATCCAGTATACCAGTGGCACCACGGGATATCCCAAGGGCGCGACATTAAGTCATCATAACATCCTTAACAATGGCTTCTTCGTGGCCCGCACTATGAACTTTACAGAGCAAGATCGCCTGGTCATACCTGTACCTCTATATCATTGTTTTGGCATGGTCATGGGCAATCTCGGATGCATCACTCATGGTGCTACCATGATCTATCCATGTGAGGGGTTTGAACCGCTAGCTGTACTAAAAGCTGTAGAAAAAGAAAAGGCCACTGCACTATATGGAGTCCCTACTATGTTTATCGCACAGCTAGAGCATCCAGAGTTTGAAAGCTTTGATGTATCAAGTCTGCGCACAGGTATCATGGCTGGATCTCCATGTCCTATAGAGGTGATGAAGAAGGTCCAAACCCTGATGAACATGTCTGAGGTACAGATAGCCTACGGCATGACAGAGACCAGTCCCGTCAGTACACAAACTAGGGTTGGCACCTCTCTAGAAAAGCAAGTGAGCACCGTAGGCCAGGTACTACCCCATATAGAAGTAAAGATCATCGACAGTGAGTCTGGCAAGGTGCAACCCATCGGCACCAAAGGTGAGCTCTGCACGAGAGGATATAGTATCATGCTAGGCTACTGGGATGATCCCGAAAAAACTTCCGAAGCGATAGATGCTGCGAGATGGATGCACACGGGGGACCTAGCAGTCATGGATGAAGAAGGTTATGTCAATATCGTAGGACGTATCAAGGACATGATCATCAGAGGTGGTGAGAATGTCTATCCAAGAGAAATAGAAGAGTTCTTATACAGTCATCCAAAAATCAGTGATGTACAAGTCATCGGCATACCCTCCGAGAAGTATGGTGAGGAAGTTATGGCCTGGGTAAAACCTAGAGAAGGAACCACACTTACTGAAGATGAGATCAAGGCTTTCTGCAAAGACAAAATCACCCACTTCAAGATACCCAAGTACTACAAGTTCACAGATGATTTCCCGATGACCGTCACCGGCAAAATTAGGAAGGTGGAGATGCGGAAGATTAGCATCAAGGAGTTGAATTTGGCTGCTAATTAGACAAACATACTCTATTCATAACAGCCGCTTTCTGATCGATATGTGACTGTTATAGATAAGCCAAAATTGGATGTACATTGTAAGTATAATGTAATTACAATGCAGGTAAACATTATTAAAGTGGGCAATTCGAGAGGACTAAGACTCCCCAAGAGCCTGATTGAGGAATATCAAATAGGAGATTCAGTTGAGTTAAGGTTAAAAGACGGATACATCGAATTAAGACCATCTAAAAAAATAAGGGAGAACTGGAGGGAAAAGTTAACTGAGCTCTCTAACGATCCTAATGAAGAAGAACGATTACCAGATTTTTTTGAGGATGAGGACCTATGAAACAATATGAAATAGTATTAGTTAATCTGGATCCAACAATAGGCAGCGAAATACAGAAAACTCGTCCTTGTATCATCATCTCCCCTTAGGAAATGAACGAGTCATTAAATACCGTCATTATCGCACCAATCACTAGTAATAAAAAGAAATACCCCACCAGAGTAAAGCTAAGTTCTCCATCTACAAATGGAATGATAGCGCTAGATCAAATAAGAAGAATAGACAAAAAGAGAATCATTAAAACGATGGGGCAAATAGCGACGAAATCAAGTATTCAAATAAAAGAAGTCCTAAATGAGATTCTGGTCAGATAGGGCCTATCAGCTGATCTGAGATATATTTGTCTTATGAAAAAGACTTTGGGTGTCTTTCTGTGTGTAGTCATATTCATCGGCTTTCTGGCATGTGGCAGTGAAGAAGAACCCATGCCCATCATAGAAATTATTGATACAGATATCTCTGTCAGCTCAACAGTAGAACAAATCACATGGACCGATCAACTTGATCTCACCATGCAGCTCGACAGTAGTGTGATTTTCACATTGGACAGTGCTGCTCCATCGGAGGTAGAAATGACTTTTACATTTGATATGGACACTACTGAAGTTTCCGCTCAGATAGCCTTTACTGCTGAAGCAGTAAGTAGATTTAACGATTTGGATCCTTCCAATAATGCTGTCCAGATTTTGCTGGAGAAGAAAATCATAAGAGAACCTACGACACTTATAGCAGACGGTCCGGGTGATACTTATGAGTTGATTGCCGCTGCACTAGCGCCCGGTTCTAATCCCATAGAGGTGCCCGATTGTGGGCATCAAGATTTCGGACCTCACATCGATGAGATATTTAATGAGGAGTTGAATGCCCATGTTTTTCGCTTCTTCTTACATAGGGACATAGACGATGATCGATGTGGACGTTCAGATAGACAGCGCAACGAGATCAAGAGCTTCAGCCCATCTCCAGATCATCTCTTAGCAGTAGAAGGTGAGACTGTAGAATATAAATGGATGTTCAAGTTGGACGAAGGCTTTCTAGCTTCGCGCAACTTTACGCACTTACATCAACTTAAGTCAGTAGGTGATGACTCTTCTCTTCCTATAATCACATTTACAGCTAGAGGTTCCTCGAATAACATGGAACTCAGATATGCAGAGACTGACGATCAAAAGACGATACATACCGAGAGCCTCGATTTGTTTCGCGGACATTGGGTGGAAGTAGTAGAGAGAGTCACCTATACTAACCCGGGAAGCTATGAAGTCATCATGTCCTATAGAGATGGCACACCTATCTATGAATTCAGCGACAACGATATCAATATATGGAGAGAAGGTGCGGAGTTCATCCGACCCAAATGGGGTATCTACCGCAGTCTTGAAAATGCTCAAGATCTTAGAGATGAGGAGGTGTTGTACAACAACTTTAGTATCCAGGAGCTATAACCTCTAACCTTCTGGTTCTCACTGCGCTTTATTACACGATCCAGCATGCTTGCTGTCAGATGGATACTCATCGAGGATATATCGTTATACCAATATGATCATAGGGTCTCATCAGATGAATTATGATATATTAGATCGAATGCAGCGTCCATATCAGTATGCTTAGTCAGCCTTTAACAGACTATGAAATAGTAAGTCGCTTACAGAAAAGTGACGAGGAGGTCTTCAAGCATTTGTTTGATGTACACTATAAGACCCTAGTTGTCTCTGCTCTTCAAATACTTAAAGATGAGACAGCAAGTAAAGATGCTGCTCAAGAAGTCTTCATACAGCTATGGAAGTCTCGAGAGAAGCTCTCAGATAAGATGCACTTCGCATCATACCTCAAGCGAGGAGTTATCAATCGAGCTATCAATATCCTAAAGTCTAGGCGGCATCATATGGGCAGTGGAGATGCTCCATTAACATATACGCTTTCTAAAGATCAGAATCCCCTTGAAGTCTTAGAAGATACAGAACTCAAGCAGGTTATCTATCGTGCCATCGATCAGATGCCAGACAAGTGCCGTGAGGTCTTTATGCTCTGTCGAATAGATCAGCGCCCTCATAAAGAGATAGCTGCTTTGTTGGATATATCCACCAAAACGATTGAGAATCAGATGACTAAAGCCCTGAAAATATTGAAGAAAGCTGTGGAGGAGTATAGATCCAATGTCTTTTTCATACTTTTTTTCTTATTCATATAGGGGATATGAGGATTCGAACTGTTGTAAGCATGTAAGATGGATAATCAGGAATACTATATCGACCTTATCAGAAAGGATCTGCTCCGTGATATATCACATGATGAGCTCTTAGCATTAGAAAGTTGGAAAAAAGAAAGTGCTCATAATAGACTCATAGCAGAGGACCTATCTAAGGCCTGGGAAATCAGCGATTCCTTTGCATCTGACATAGCCATAGACGTCGAGGGCGATTATAAAAAAGTCGCTGCCAAGCTTGATCTGAACAAAAGAAAAACTCCGATATATAGTATGCGATGGGTAGCAGGTCTAGCCGCAGGAATAGCTCTTATCGCATCTGTATGGTATATCACTCATATCCAATCTCACCCAGAAGCATCTTACGATACTACTATAGTCGCAGCATCAGATTACGAGCAAGTCGAGCTTCCCGATAAAACCAAGGTTATCTTGTTCGAGGGCACCATACTGCGCTATAACAGCGCTTTTTCGACTAATAGAAAAGTATCCTTCCAGGGCAAAGGATACTTTAATGTTGCCAAGGATTCTGATCATCCATTTGTTATAGAGAGCAAATCCTTTATCACTAAAGTCTTGGGTACGCAGTTCCTACTGGATGATCAAAGCGAAAACCCACGTATCAGCTTGTTTGAAGGGAAAGTAAGTGTACAAAACAAGTTTTCCGATCAAGCTTTAACGCTTCTACCAACTGAGACAATAGTCCTTTCACAGAGTCAACTCATAAAAGAAAGCGGATCACAGGATACAAAAGACTCTTCGTGGTATAACGGCTCAGTAACTTATGACCAGTCTGAACTAAAAGAAGTCATAAGTGATCTAGAACGATGGTACGGCATAAGGATATCAGCTTCAGATGAAATCAAACACTGCGCATTCAGCGGAAGATTGGAACCAACTAAATTAGAAGATATATTAGAAGCTATCGCTATATTATATGATGCTGCAGTCAGTACAGAAGCTAATCAAATAAGCATCACAGGAGGTATATGCCAATAGCACGATTACTATACATACTTTTTATATCGCTACTATCGCATGGCGCGATAGCTCAAGATCTTGAAAGATCAACAACCCTTGATGAACTTCTTACTTCCCTAGCCCATATTCATGAAGTCTCTATCATTTATAATCCTAAGAAAATCAAAGCATATCAAGCTCCTGGTAATTATAATAAAGACAGTGACATAATATCTCTTCTAAATGAAATCGCCACATATCACGATCTAGAATTAAGCCAAAAGACAGATGTATACATCTTAAAACCTAAAAAACGATACAGACTATATGGCTATGTCATAGATAGCATGCATACCGAAATACTTCCATTTGCCCTTATTCATGTACTCGGTACTAACATCGTAGATCGTAGCTCCTCTGATGGATATTTTAATCTCAATCTAGTAGCAGGCACCCACGAAATAGAGATATCTTACCTCGGCAGATCTTCATCAAAAAAAATCATAGACTTACAGGGAGATCAATATCAAGATCTCATAATTAGTTCTAACAATGCTCTTCCTGAGATAATTATAAGTGATGATAAGAAGGAATCACTTTTTTCTAATACCGGAGCATTCAAACACCAAGATCTCACTACCATCTCTGAAAATACACCATCCGTCGGCGGCAGTAATGATCTACTGCAGTCTATACGCATATTGCCTGGGGTCCAAAGCAGTGCTGGGGGCATAGGAGGACTGTCAGTAAGAGGGGGCACACAGGACCAAAATCTAATCTTATTGGATGGAGTTGAAATCTTCAATCCATTTCACTCCCTAGGACTTACATCTATATTCACGCCAGAAACAACAAAAGATCTACGCATATTCACAGATCAATTTCACCCTAGTTACGGAGATAGATCATCATCGGTTATAGATATAAAATTGAAGGATGCAACATCTGACCAATTAAACATACAAGCTGGCATCAATACTCAAGACGCATTTTTAAAACTAGAGACTCCACTAAAAGCACAGTCGTCATCATTACTCGCATTTGTCCGTACAACCACCTCCCCTTTTCAATTCAATAATATCATACAGAGTGTATTTTTTCCTTTTATTACAACTGAAGGAAATATATCGTATCTAGATGCAATCGTCAAGGCTAGATTTGACCTTCACCCAAAGCACAAGCTATCCTTCACACTCTTTAGAACTGGCGATAGATCAAAAGGAGGCATAAGCAGTAGCGACAACCAAGGCTTTGTTACTCAGGATGGCGTTCTTCAGTTTGAAAATAATGTCATCGCTAGTCAACTCAAATCTATAATTTCAAAAAATCTCTATCTCACCACATCCCTAAGCGCTACCAATTATAGAAGTATATCTGAGTTACTATTAGAGGGAGAATTTAATTTGCCACCCCATGAAATAAGATTAGTTTCTAATCTCGAAAATAACAATAACAGTATCGAAGGCAAATTAGATCTAGACTATCATGTCGGCCATGGCATATCTATTGAGAGCGGTTTAGGCTACTCTTTGAAGTCATTTAGCTCAAGAGATATACGGGAGTCTATAGGTCTAGATCTTGTAGATGATGTAGCTATGGGCGGGGATATTATGATCGACTTAGAAGATCAGATTAATGCTCAAAAATCATATCAATACCTATCCGTATCTCTAAGCAACCAGACAACTGAAGGGTTTGTAGGATTGAGAGCGTCGCAGTTCAACTCAGATAACACTCGATTTTTTGATCTTCAACCAAGAGTGTGGCTCAAATATAATATCTCGACTCTGTACTCCATCACGACATCATGGAACAGAACCGTACAATATCTGCACTTTTTATCAGCATCAGAGATACCTACAGCTAGAGATTTCTGGAGGCCTTCTTCAGAGGATTTACCTCCTGAGCATGCAGAGCATTTTAATCTTGGTTTTACTTATGCTCCTTCCCCATATGCTACATACTCAATCAATATTTTTTCGAAAATCACTGATAACTCAACCATAAATAGATTTATAGATGATGTGGATCCTGCATTCTTAGATGCTCTGGCATTTCAAAATTTGGCTGTGTTTTCTGGTACAGCTACTAGTCGAGGAATCGAATTAAGCACTAAGCATGGTGGACCAAATTGGCAAGGAATCTTCTCATATACATTATCTAACTCTCAAAGAAGATTTGATGCCATCAATCTTGGAGAGTCTTTTGACTTTCAACTAGACAGGAGACATGAATTCAAAAGTTCGATATTTTTCAATGTTCATGATAACGTAACAATAGGCTCCAATATTTACTTAGGAAGCGGCATCCCACTTTTAGTAGCACAATTTGCAAGTAGTTTTGGCCCTACTGTTTTTGAAGATATTAATGACCCTGGCGAACTAAACTCTATTAAAGACAGCTGGAGATATAGATTTGACCTCTCAATGACATATAGGCTTGACAAAAAATCAGTAGATCACTTTTTTAAGCTTAATTTTTACAATACACTAGGAGCTACGAATCCACTTTTTTTCACCAATAGCATACTTAACGAATCAGTTTCTCCAGTATTTAGCGTCCCTTTCATTCCTTCTTTATCTTATCATATTAATTTTTGATTTTTTTAGGGTGGTGAATAGGGGAATTGATGTTTACACCTGTTTATAAAGCAAACCAATCGGGGAACCGAATGTATTGACTCGATAGGTGCACTTTAAATTATTAACTCTTAAATTGAGATACTATGAATAAGTTAATCAAACTAGGTTTTATTATAACAGCTCTTGTACTTTCTCTATGTATAACCTCCTGTTCTGATTCGGACGAATCAGAAGAAAATCTAGTAACTCCCTCGACTGCTGGGCTTTCGCTTATATCAAGCACAAGATCGTCACCAAATATGTTGGGCTTCGATATTCCTTTTTGCTTCACAATCAATTATCCCTTATCCTTCACACTGCCAGATCAATCAACCATAGAAGTAGGAAGTGATGCAGAGTTATTTGAATTCATAGAACAGTGGTTCGAAGAAAATGATCCAAATGGACCACAACCTAATCTTAACTACCCTCTTTCGATTACGACTTTAGACGGCGAAGAATCTATAAATAGTGATGATGAATTTGTAGAAATACTAGAAACATGTATCAGCGATTTCATCAGATGTTTTGGTGATTTTAACTCTATCTCCTTTGAAGATCTATGCTTTGCTTTTACTTATCCTATCGAGATTATTTGTGCTGATGGCACATCCGATTTCATAAAGGATGCAGATGACGAGCCCTGTGATGGTGACCTAGATCCTGCTAATGTTGAAATTATTTACCCTATAGAGATAACATATCCAGATGGTTCGACAGAAAGTATTGATTCTCAAGAAGAATTCTCAGAGGTAGTAACTATATGCTTCAACGATATCTTGAGCAACTGTGACTAAAGACTAAAAATGACCACAACATATTGACGCCTTTTTGCAAGCAACAAGTGCGTCAGTATGTTTTCTAAACTCAGCCTTCCCTTTTATCACTTAATACACGCGCTCCAGTCACGACCAAAGGCACAGCTATGATCAACCCAATCACAAAACAAACCTTGAGCAAGTAACTCAGCTGTGGCCATCCTGATATTTTTTGATCAGTAAGACTTGAAAGCAGGATGAGTGTTAAAAAGAAGGACAGTCGATTTACCAAGCTAAGCATCGAATGAAATGTAGCCCTTTGGCCAGCCTCGATAGCTGGTGTTATGATGGCATTTAAAGGAGCTTTGATGGCCGCCCAGGGAAGAGATCTGAATAAGACAGCCATGATGACTACGCTATTCAGAAAGAAGCCCATCAATCCAACTATCAGATTGATAAGCAGCAAGCAGGCCATCAAAAAAATAAGTAGTCCAAACTTTCGACTCCATATCATACTATAGCGTGCTCCAAAGGCTCCGGCATATCTGGCTCCTGCATATAACACACCAGATACAATCGGTACTGAAAACCCAAGTAGCATATCTTTTTCGTCCAGTATCTTCAGATAAGGCTGATAGAACTCATACGGCACATGTGTGATGATATATACCACCACATAGAATGAGAATATCCACAGCAGATAAGATTTACGTAAGTATAAAGCTGTACCAGATATTTGCGAAAGCATAGATGACATCGCCTTACCTTCAGAAGAAGACTTTGTTGGCTCTGTAAACTTCAATGCTATCATAAGCGCGATGATACCAGCAACGAGGGATACGATGTACGCTGCAGACAAGGCATATGTCGCAGCCCATCCACCAAGCAGAGCTGCCGTTCCTCCAGCTAGCATGCCGTATTGATTCACCATAGCTTCTCTATCGCCATAGGATGCTTCCTGACCAAGGGACTTCAAGGATTCGTAATGAAAGACTGTGTTGGTACCAGAAACTAAGGCCATATGAAGAGCAAATAAGACTTGACCAATAGCCAAAATGTAGAAATCTGTTGCTATCAAAAAAACAACGCAAGCAAAACACAACATCAAAGAACCCAACACTAGGGTTATCCTTCGACCTATCAAATCAGAGATGTAGCCAGTAGGTACCTCTAAGATGACTACCGCTATATAGTAGATCGACTCAAGCAAAAGAACATCCTTCAGACTTAGCATACTACTGAAGTACAGAAAGAAGATCGGCAGGAAAGCCATGAAAGATGTAGCCGCATAGTAATACGGGTACATCTTGATATTTTGATCCATATAAGTCGCCTACTAAGCTAGAGAACTAATCTTGTTCTTTAACTCATCTAGCGCTGCACTTATTCCATCGGGGTTCTTTCCGCCAGCGGATGCAAAGAAAGGTTGTCCACCTCCACCACCTTGGATATGCTTCGAGACTTCTCTGATGATATTTCCGGCGTTGAGATCATCAGAGACCAGTGACTTACTGATAAGAAGTTGGAGATTAGCTTTATCCCCGGCATCTAGTCCAAACATCAGGATAACATCACCGACACTCTGCTCGATGCTATAAGCCAGCGTCTTCATGCCTTCCATGTCGATGCCTGACAACTTCTTGGTCAAGACCTTATATCCACTTATCTCTTCGATCTCTTTTATCAGATCGTCTTTTAACCCAACAGCTTCTTTCGCTTTGAAAGATGAAAGTTCCTTTTCAAGCGATTTGTTAGCAGCCAGCAGGTCTGACACTTGCTTACTGAGCTGCGTAGGATTTTTGAAAAGTGACTTGATCTCTAATAGTTCGCTGATCAAGTTATCCGCATAACTGATCGCACTCTGTGCAGTGACCGCTTCTATCCTGCGCACACCTGCTGCGATAGCTGATTCACTCTTTATCTTGAAGAGACCGATCTTGCCAGTAGCGTCTACATGACACCCACCACACAGTTCTACTGAAAACTCCGGATCGAAAGTGATCATGCGTACATACTCGCCATACTTCTCCCCAAAGAGCATCGTCGCTCCTGACTCCTTGGCTTGGTCTATCGGGATATTTCTCGCTTCTCCCAGTGCTATATTTTGTTGTATCCGCTGATTCACGATTTTCTCGACGGCCTTGATTTGATCATCCGTCATTTTCTCGAAGTGCGAAAAGTCAAATCTCAACTGATGCTCATTGACCAGTGATCCGCGCTGCTGCACGTGCTCACCAAGCACTTCTCTAAGTGCAGCGTGCATCAGGTGGGTCGCTGTGTGATTGTTCTGGATAAGTGCTCGTCGTGGGCCAACTATCTTGCCAGTGACTGATGCATCTGGATCCTTAGGCAGTTTATCTACATAGTGTATGATTAGATCATTCTCCTTCTGAGTATCGATCACCTTGATCTCTTCATCCCCTACCATCAGGACTCCCTTATCACCGACCTGTCCCCCACTCTCTGCATAGAAGGGCGTCTTATCAAGTACCAGATGAAAGACCTCTTTGTCCTTCACTTTGACTGTCCTGTGCTTCACGATAGCAGCTCCTGCCACCTCTTCTTCATCATATCCTATAAACTCCACTCGATCTGCATGTTGTATCTCATGCCAGTCGCCTGCTTCTTTCTTAGCATCTGCTCGAGATCTATCCTTTTGAGCTTGTAGCGCTTTCGCAAATCCTTCCTCATCCACAGCCCAACCTTCTTCAGATCCGATGAGTCTTGTTAGATCTATAGGAAAACCAAAGGTGTCATATAGTTCGAATGCTACCTCTCCATCTAACACCTGACCAGGTTTCATATCACGCTGTCCAAGTTGCTTTAATCCACCATCTAAAGTGCGCAAGAAACTTCGCTCTTCTTCTAAGATGATCTTCCCGACAAACTCTTCTTGGCTCGCCAACTCAGGAAAAACTTTTCCAAATCGTTCCGACAACATAGGCACGAGCTTATGTATCAATGGCTCCTTACAGTCGAGAAAACTGTAATAATATCTCACCGCTCTACGCAGTATCCTTCTGATCACATATCCAGCGCCAGTATTAGATGGTAACTGACCATCCGCTATAGCAAAACTCACTGCACGCACGTGATCTACGATCACCCGCATAGCGATATCTTTCTTTGCTGTAAGGTCATAGCTCCCTTCATAACTCATCCCCGTTGCATCCTCTAGTAACTTAATAAATGGAGTGAACAGGTCAGTGGCGTAGTTAGAAGTCTTCTGCTGTATCGCCATACAAAGGCGCTCGAAGCCCATACCAGTATCTATGTGCTTCTCAGGTAAACTTTCTAGAGAGCCATCCGCTTTTCTATTGAACTGTATAAATACAAGGTTCCAGATTTCTATGACCAAGGGGTGATCCATGTTGACCAAGTCACGGCCAGACACTTTAGCTCTTTCTTCCTTTGATCTCAGATCGATATGTATCTCTGAGCACGGACCACAAGGACCCGTCTCTCCCATCTCCCAGAAGTTATCCTTACGATCAAAATATAATACCCGATCCTCAGGCACATACTTCTTCCAGATGGCGACAGCTTCATCATCCGGATCTAGTCCATCGGATGCATCCCCTTCGAATACAGAAGCATATAGTCGCTCAGGCTCTAATCCATATACATCCGTTAGTAGCTCCCAGGCCCAGTCTATAGCCTCTTCTTTGAAGTAATCTCCAAAAGACCAGTTACCCAGCATCTCGAACATCGTATGATGATAAGAGTCTATCCCAACCTCTTCTAAGTCATTGTGCTTGCCAGAGACGCGAAGACACTTTTGTGTGTCCGCGATCCTGCGCACTTCAGGTGTCTTATGACCAAGGAAAAAATCTTTGAACTGATTCATCCCTGCATTAGTAAACATCAATGTAGGATCTGACTTATTGACGATAGGTGCTGATGGTACTATCTTATGTGATTTTCCTTCAAAAAAATCGAAAAACTTTTGTCGAATGTCGTTAGCGGTCATCGTCATCTGTATTCTTCACTTTGTCTTTGTCTCCCAAGAGGATTACATTCTTAATTATTTCTTAATTCTTGCTGTATGCGAGTGATTTGGCTGAAGATCAATGGGTTAGATATTATCAGAAACTAACAACTAAGACTGAAATAATTGAACTAACCATTTCTGCACTTACAAGATATTCTTTACATTGCGAGCGCTTTCCCATGCACATACAAACAGCGCTTTTACCAGCGTCTGGCAAAAGTACTATTATGTTGCTAATCGTCATTTGATGAAGAAAGAAAAGTACGTGTATAATGAAACCACCCTCAGATATGAGAAGGTGGAGAAAACTGTTAAAAACCGAGTCATACAAGGCCTTGGGTATTTTTCAGCAGTGTTGTTTTCAGCACTCGTTCTCTTTGTACTCGGATATCTATATTTGCCAACACCAAAAGAAAAATCCCTAGAGCGCGACATCGCTCAGATGGAGTTTTATTACAACGATTTGGCAGATGAATACGATCAGCTAACAGACAAGATCGATAGGATCCAAGAAAAAGAAGCTGGCGTACATCGAGTAGTTTTTGGTCTCGAACCTACAGACGAGTCAGTATGGAATGGTGGTATCGGTGGTCGCCAAAATATCATCAGACTACGTAATAACAAACAAGCAGACTCTCTCCTTACCTCTACACTCACCAAGCTCGACAAGCTAAAAAGAAAGGTGGGCTTGATGAACACATCTCTTGACACACTTTCGAAGATCGCTCATGTCCACGAGGATCGATTAGCATCTATACCCTCTATCAAGCCAGTACGTGAGGATAAACTAAAAAGAAAAGTAAGACACCTATCAGGATATGGGATGCGTATACACCCTGTGCACAAAGTAAAGAAGATGCACAAAGGGATAGATTTCACAGCTCCCAAAGGAACAGCCATTCAAGCCACTGGAAATGGTGTAGTTAAAAAGATAGAAAAGAAACGTACTGGTTATGGTACCAGCATCTTGATAGACCATGGCTATGGATTTACCACTCTCTATGGTCACCTGCAGGAAGTAAATGTCAAAAAAGGACAGCAGGTAAAAAAAGGTGAGATCATAGGTAAGGTAGGAAGCACTGGTACATCTACAGCTCCGCATTGTCACTATGAAGTGCGTATCAACAACAAAGCTGTAAATCCTATCGACTACTGCTTAGATGGATTATCTCCAGAAGAGTATCAGCTACTCGTGCACATGGCACTGGAAGAAAACCAGTCTTTCGACTAGATAGCCTAGACTGCTTCTCCAGTTACTTCAGATTATATTGACTTCAGTTTGTAGAGTTATACCGTAGGTATCAACAACTTGCTTTTTTATAAGCTCTGATAGGTGTTTAATTTTCTGCCCGTCCTTTTCTCCATGATTGACTAGTACGAGTGCCTGTCTTGTATGTACTCCTACAAGTCCTAGCATGACACCTTTCCAGCCGCTTTGATCTATCAACCATCCTGCAGGCACTTTTACTGATGACTCATCGACTGGATATGAAGGAATATTTGGACACCTCTCTTGTATCAATCGAAATACAGCTTTATCGACTATAGGGTTTTTGAAAAAGCTTCCTGCATTGGGTATTTGCTTTGGATCTGGCAGTTTGCTCTGTCTGATCTTGATGACTGCACGACTGATGTCTTTTATAGTTGGCGTTTCTATCTTCCACGAAGCTAATACGTCTTTGATAGCTCCATAGGATAGGTTTTTCTCATGATGCCCTCTGGCCGTTAGCCTGAGTGTGATAGATGTTATGATATATTGATCCTTGTACTCTCTTTTGAAGATGCTATCTCGATACCCAAAATTGCATCGACTCCTATCAAGTGTGAATCTTGCTCGTGTATATCTATCCATACAAGACACTGAAGTCAACACATCGGCTAGCTCCACTCCATAGGCGCCGATATTCTGGATAGGCGCAGCACCGCACTTTCCAGGGATAAGGCTTAGATTTTCAACACCTCCAAGATCATGCTCTATACACCACAAAACGAACTCATGCCAATTCTCCCCCGCGGCCACCTTTATCTCTTGATAAGTATCAGTACTCTTGATGACCTCGATACCTTTGATATCCATCACAATTACTGTCCTCTCTACATCCTTGGTAAATAACACATTGCTACCCTCTCCTATGATCAGGGCATCAGGATCAGCTTCAAGACATTCGACTAGTGCATCTATGGATTTCACCACTTGCAGATGTGAAGCGCGATGGTCAGTTTTGAAAGTATGAAAAGGTCGAAGTGATTTCAAAAAACTAGAAATTAGGGTCTGTCGCTTTTTTCAACAATGGAGCGTTGAAGTCATAACCAATGCCCACATTTAAAGAGTTAGCGCCAGTGTCATTAGCAAATCCATATCTAATGAAAAAATGGACATCAAATCCACTCAATCCATAACCGAAGTCAGCTTCTATCACATACGTTCTAAAAAACGATCTTTCGACTCCTTGATCTCTGACACTAGGTTTTAGGTAAAAAAGCTCGGTGCGATTATACTGCACTCCTCCTCCTATACTAAATCCAAATTTGCCGTCTTTATTAAGATTACTATTACCCAGAAATTCAAACTTCCCTATGATCGGAAAGCTGACTGCTCCCAGCCCTTTAAAGTCTGCAATACTCAAGGCAAATGGCGAAAAAACCATTGACACTTCAGGTGAAAATGCAAAGTCAGGACCACCTACCCATATCTTTGGCCCCAAGCCAATATTGACCAAGGCACTACCGGCAGATCTGGATGCTATGCCATCACGCGGATTAGAGTAGTGAGAATATAGCTCTGTACGAAGCGTCCCACCGTAACCAAAATTCTGAGCAGTTGCTTCTACAACCAGAAGCGATAAAATAAAAAAAGTGAGGATCGTTCTTTTCATAGAGAGATAGTCAAATGCATTTATTAATTAATCCGACAACTTTAGATCAAACTGTAATCTTGCCAAATTCTTGTATAGTCCATCTTCTTTTTGAGTAAGCTCTTCATGATTACCCGACTCAAGGATCTTTCCATCCTCGATAACATAGATGCGATCTGCTTCTCTGATAGTCGATAATCTGTGGGCTATGATGATAGAAGTCCGGCCTACCATCAACTTGTCCATAGCTTCTTGAACCACTTTTTCTGATTCTGCATCAAGTGAAGATGTGGCTTCGTCCAGCAACAATATCACAGGATCTTTTAATATCGCCCTAGCGATAGCCACTCGTTGCTTTTGACCTCCAGATAACTTGATACCTCGCTCTCCGACGATCGTTTCAAAACCATCCGGAAATCCCTGGATGAACTCTATACAATTTGCTAATTCAGCGGCTCTCATCAACTCCTCTTCTGTGGCATCAGGCTTGCCATACATCATATTCTCCCTGATGGTACCTCCAAAGAGGATGACATCTTGAGGAACGATACCTAGGTTTTGACGATATGCACCAAGGTTATACTCCGATAGCTCTTTTCCATCAACAAGAAGTTTGCCTTGAGAGAGGTTATAAAAGTTGAGTAACAGCCTTACTATGGTGGATTTACCACTACCACTTTGTCCGACTAAGGCGATTTTTTCACCTGATTTGATGTGCATATCTATACCCCTAAGCACAGGCACATCCGCCCGAGAAGGATAGCTAAAATGCACATTATACATGTCTATATTACCTTTAAGGTTCAAGTCTGGATAAGATTCGCTAGGTACAAGTTCAGTATCGCGTTCTAGGATCTCCTTTACCCTTTCTGTTGCTCCTAGAGCACCAGCTATCGTAGTATATAAGTTACCAAGGCTAGCTATGGCGCCACCTATCATAACGGTGTAGATCACAAATGAAAGGAGACTCCCAGCATCCATCTGTCCATTCTGTACCATGTACGCTCCCCTCCACAAGATAAATAGGATGCTACCAAACAGTAGAAAAATAATGAATGCAAAAAACAAACCACGCACACGAGCAAAGGATAAAGAGATCTTCACCATCTCCCAGATACTTTCGCCATATCTCTTCGTCTCGAAAGACTCATTAGCAAATGCTTTTACTGAGCTAAAATTCTGAAAAGTCTCTTCTACAATTGTATTTGTAATAGCCAGCTGGTCCTGTCGCTTTTTACTGAGCTTTCGGATATATCTTCCAAAGACCATGGCAAGGACAACTACCACTGGTATAGTAAGGAGCATCACTAGGAAGAGCCTCGGCATCAAAAAGGCAAGTATGGTCACACCAAGCAGTAGTATCATAATCTGCCTGATAAACTCTGCCAGCGTCACCGAAAATACCGACTGAAGCTGCTCTACATCCGCAGTTATCCTACTTGTCAGCTCTCCTATTCTATATGACTCGAAGTAGTCCATAGGCTGGGTGATCAGCTTTTGATAAAGATCTTTTCTTACATCAGCCATGCCACGTTCACTGACTTGAGCAAAGCTGATAGTCTGTATAAAAGAAAGCAAAGCTCTCACTGCTAATATCCCAAACATGATGAGCCCCCATGTATTGAGACTAAAGTCAAAAAGTGGTTCACTTCCTAGGTCGTCAGTTGCTGCTGTCACCATTTGGCCAGGTATGCCCATGATAGCCATCATGAGGAAGTTTCCTATGACTAAGAGAAAAAGTGAAAAGTAGAAATAACCTGAGTATGGCTTGAGATATCGAAAGATACTCAAGGCCGACTTGAGTCCTGCTTTAGTTATCTTTTTTCGTTCTTTTTTATCTCCGCTCATATGATTATTTCATTGGGATTATGCGCTACCATCCCACATCAAGAAAGCCTTGAGGAACTCGTGTATATCACCATTTAATACAGCGTCCGTCTGAGAAGTCTGGTATTGTGTACGGTGATCTTTTACTCTTCGATCATCGAGCACATATGATCTGATTTGAGAGCCCCATTCATTTTTCATCTTGCCTGCTTCGATAGAGTTTTTCTCAGCCCGTAGTCTTTCTAGTTCTGCTTCATAGAGCCGCGACTTAAGCATCTGGATAGCCTTCTCACGGTTCATATGCTGAGATCTCTCAGCCTGACACTCCACGACGATACCACTTGGCAAGTGGCGGACACGCACAGCTGATTCAGTTTTATTGACATGCTGTCCTCCAGCACCACTGGCTCTAAACGTATCCCAATCAAGATCGGCAGGATTGACATCTACACTTACTCGATTGTCCACGAGGGGGTGCACAAAGACACTGGCAAATGATGTCATCCTCTTTCCTTGGGCATTATAAGGACTTACACGGACCAAACGATGCACGCCATTTTCTCCTTTGAGCATACCATAAGCATAGTCCCCTGCTATTTCGATCTCCACTGAACGTACTCCTGCTACATCTCCATTGACACGATTGAGCTCCTTGACCTTGTATTTGTTTTTTTCACCATAAAGGACATACATCCTATAGAGCATCTCCGCCCAGTCACAGGCCTCAGTGCCCCCTGCACCAGCGTTGATCTCTAGTACAGCAGATAGCTCATCTTCTTCGCGATTCAGCGTAGATCTGAATTCGACGTCTTCGATTCTGGCTAACGAAGCTCTATAACTCTTCTCGACTTCTTCTTCAGTACCCTCTCCTTCTTGATAAAACTGATATAATACGTCGGTATCCTCGATGACAGAGGCGAGCTCATCATACTTAGCAACCCAGTTCTTATGCTGCTTGAGTTCTCTTAATACAGTCTCTGCCTTTTCAGAATTGGACCAAAAATCTGGATCCAGAGATTGATGCTGGAGGTCTTCTATCTTATTCTTTCGATTATCGATGTCAAAGATACCTCCTCAGGTCCGACAAGCGAGATTGCATCTCGCCCAGCTGCTCTGCTGTCATGTCCTTAGCTTTATG